>NZ_AZND01000059.1:0-18467 GCF_000576205.1 Methylibium sp. T29
GCAAGTCGGCCGGCAAGTCGGTGGCCGCGCGCCCGACCGCGCAGGGCAAGAGCCGCGTGGCTGCCAACAGCCGCTGAGGCCGGGTCGGGCGCGCGGGCCTCAGTTGCGCGGCGTGAACAGGATCGCGATGTTGACCGCAAGCGCCAGCGTCCAGACCGCCGAACGCAGCATCGCACGATCCGCCAGGTAGCACGCCACGAAGGCGGCGCGCAGTCCCACCCACATCAGTGCCAGCATGCCGATGCGGTCGGCCGGCGCCCCGAGCGTCAGCGCGATCGCCACCGCGCCCACGAAGAACGGCAGGGCCTCGAAGCAGTTGGCCTGCGCCGCGTTCGCGCGCGCCCGGTAGCCGCTCTGCCGCGCCAGCCACTCACGCGGCGCATGGTTGTCGAAGCCCCCTTCGCCGCGCGGCGTGCCGAGGCGCCCTCCCTTGGCGATGCCGGCGCAGACGATGGGCATCAGCGCAGCGGCGAGCACGCTCAGGAGCAGGATCGTCGTCATCGCATCGTCTCCGGTTCGGGTCGACGCCGGCACTGGCCCTAGCGTCGATCGCTCAATGCATGGGCGATGGTGCCCAGGTCCACATACTCGAGTTCGCTGCCGACCGGCACGCCGCGCGCCAGCCGCGTGACGCTCGGGCCTCGGCCCTTCAGGGCCTGGGCGATCACGTGCGCGGTGGCCTCGCCCTCGGCGGTGAAGTTGGTGGCGACGATCAGTTCCTGCACCTCGCCATCGGTGGCACGCGCCAGCAGCTTCTCCAGTCCGATGTCGTGCACCCCGATGCCATCGAGCGGGCTCAGCCGCCCCATCAGCACGAAGTACAGCCCGTGGTAGCTGCCGCTGCGCTCGACCGCTGCCTGATCGGCCGGCGTCTCGACCACGCACAACTGCCGGCGTTCACGCGCCGGATCGAGGCAGGTGCTGCACACCGCGGCCTCGGTGAAGGTGTTGCAACGCTCGCAATGCCGCGCCGTCGCCACGGCCTGCTCCAGCGCCCGCGCGAGCCGCAGCGCGCCCTCGCGATCGTGTTGCAGCAGGTGATAGGCCATGCGCTGCGCCGACTTCACACCCACGCCCGGCAAGCGGCGCAAGGCCTCGGTCAGCGACTCAAGCGTGGACGACGCAGCCATGCCTCAGCGACTCGATCATCAGGAACAGCCCGCGGCAAAGGAATGGCAGCACGCCACCGTCCCACCGAGCGGACGCCGCGGGTCCGGCTCTGCCGGCCCGCCAGCGTCGCCCCCTCGAGGGGGAGCGGCGCAGCCGCAACGGGGGGGAGAGCCATCAAAACGGCAGCTTCATGCCCGGCGGCAGCGGCATTCCTGCCGTCAGCTTGCCCATCTTTTCCTCGCTGGTCGCCGCCGCGCGGCGCACCGCGTCGTTGAAGGCCGCTGCCACCAGGTCCTCGAGCATGTCCTTGTCGTCGGCCAGCAGGCTGGGGTCGATGGTGATGCGCTTGACGTCGTGCTTGCAGGTCATCAGCACCTTCACGAGCCCGGCACCCGACTGGCCCTCGACCTCGATCAGCGCCAGTTCGTCCTGTGCCTTCTTCAGGTTGTCCTGCATGGCCTGCGCCTGCTTCATCAGGCCGGCCAGTTGTCCTTTGAGCATGTCGTTCTCCGGTGGTTCGAATGGGTCAGACGGGTTTGATCGACCCCGGCACGATGCGGGCCGTCTTGAACTGCGCCGTGAGCTGCAGCACCAAGGGGTCGTTGTGGATCAGCGCCTCGGCCTCGCGCTGGCGCTGCTCGCGCGCCGCTGCATCGCGCCGTGCCGGCGTGTCGTTCACCACACCGGCCTCGACGTCCAGCACCACCGCGTGACCCAGCGCGGCGGCCAGTGCCGCCTGCAGGCGTTCGGCATGGTTCGGATTGCGCAGGCTCTCTCGCTCGACGCGCAGCCGCAGCCGCGTTTCGCCGGTATCGATGGCCACGCACTCGGCCTGCAGCGCCAGCTCGCGGACCAACGCCGCGATCGCGTTCGCATCGGTCAGCTGGCGCACCAGCGCGGCCCAGCGGTCGCCCAGCGGACCGCGGGTCATCTCGGTCGGCGCAGGACCACCAGCCGCGTCGTCGCGCGCGACGGTCGGTGGTGCGGGGCGCGGTGCCACCGTCGCCGGGGGCTGGGACATTTCTTCCGCCAGCGGGATGTCGTCCTCCCATGGCGGGACGCTGGACGGGCTCTTCGCAATCAGCGGCGCAGGCGGTCGGGTCGGCACGGGGTCCGCCTTGGACGGTGGCGCCACGGCAAGGCTCGCGGTTGCCGGCGAGCGGGCCAGCGGCACGGCAGGTGCCGAGCCACGCACGAGGGCGGTTGCGGCACGCGGCGCCGCTGCGGGCGTAGCCTGGCCCGGCCGCACCACCGTCTCGGTGCGTGCAGCACCCGGTGGCCTGAACGCCAGCATGCGCAGCAGCACCATCACCAGGCCGCTGTATTCGTCAGGCGCCAGCGCCAGCTCGGCGCGGCCGTGCAGCGCGATGCTGTAGAGCAGCTGCGTCTCGTCGGCCGGCAGCAGGCCGGCGCGCTGCACGAGTGCCGCGGTGTCGGGATCGGCGGCGTCCAGCGCATCGGGCAGCACCTGCAGCAACGCGAGCTGCTGCAGCACCACCGCCATCTCCTCCAGCGCACCCTCGGCCGACAGGCCCTCGGCGCGCAGTGCGTCGGCCGTGGCCACCACGCCGGCGCCGTCACCGGCGGCCAGCGCATCGATCAGCGCATAGACATGGCTGCGGCCCACGGCGCCTATCATCTGGCGCACGCCGGCTTCCTGGAGCGTGCCGGCACCGAAGGCGATGGCCTGGTCGGTGAGCGACAGCGCATCGCGCATCGAGCCGTGCGCGCCGCGCGCCAGCAGCCGCAGCGCCCCCGGCTCGGCCGAGATGCCTTCGGCCGCCAGCACCTGCTCCAGGTGCGCGAGCACCGTCTCGGGCGCCATTGGCCGCAGGTTGAACTGCAGGCAGCGCGACAGCACCGTGACCGGTACCTTCTGTGGGTCGGTCGTCGCCAGCACGAACTTCAGGTACTCGGGTGGCTCCTCCAGCGTCTTCAGCATCGCGTTGAACGCGGTACTGGAGAGCATGTGCACCTCGTCGATCATGAAGACCTTGAATCGCCCGACGACCGGCTTGTAGGCCGACTGTTCCAGCAGTTGCGAGATCTCGTCGACGCCGCGGTTCGAGGCCGCGTCGAGCTCGGTGTAGTCGACGAAGCGGCCGGCGTCGATGTCGCGGCAGGCCGGACACACACCGCAGGGCTGCGCGGTGATGCCTCCCTGACCGTCGGGCCCGGTGCAGTTGAGGCTCTTCGCGAGGATGCGCGACACCGTGGTCTTGCCGACGCCGCGCGTGCCGGTGAACAGGTAGGCATGGTGCAGCCGCTGCGAGGTGAGCGCGTTGGCCAGCGCCTGCACCACATGCTCCTGGCCGACCATCTCGCCGAAGTGGCGTGGACGGTACTTGCGGGCCAGGACCAGGGTGCTCATGCCCGGCAGTTTACCGGCCGGGGTGGAAGCCCCCGGCCACAGGGGTGCCGGATAATCGGCGCGAATCCGCGGCCTGCCCGCGCCGCGCCATCCGCTCATCGGGCCCCTGCCCTGCCGACCATGACCACGCCCACCCCCACCCCGCTGAGCTACGAACAGGCCGGCGTCAACTACGACTGATCGACCCGCTGAAAGTGGCCGCGCAGCGTGCCGCCAAGGACACCGCGAAGAACCTCGCCGCGCACGGTTTCGGCGAAGTGGCGGCGTCGCGTGGCGAGTCGGCCTACGTGGTCGACGTCGGGCCGTTCTACCTGGCCAGCATCGTCGAATGCCTGGGATCCAAGGCCCTGGTGGCCGACGAGATGAAGGCCCTGACCGGCCGCAGCTATTACGCCGGCATCGCGCAGGACACCATCGCGATGGCGATCAATGACCTGATCACCGTCGGCGCGACGCCGCTGGTGGTGCAGGCCTACTGGGCCGCCGGCGGCAGCGAATGGTTCGGCGATGCGCAGCGCGCGCAGGCGCTGGTGGCCGGCTGGAAGCAGGCCTGCGACACCTGCGGCGTGGCCTGGGGCGGCGGCGAGACGCCGGCGCTGGCCGGCATCGTGGAGGCCGGCCGCATCGACCTTGCGGCCTCCTGCACCGGGCTGATCAATCCGAAGTCGCGGCTGTCGGTCGGCGATGCGCTGGCACCGGGCGATGCGATCGTGCTGCTCGCGTCGAGTGGCATCCATGCCAACGGCCTGAGCCTGGCGCGCAAGCTGGTCGAGCGGCTGCCGCAGGGCTACCTCACCGAGGTGGCGCCGGGCCTGAGCTATGGCGAGGCCCTGCTCGCGCCGACCACGCTGTACTCGCCGGTGACCGAGGCGTTGTGGAACGCGCAGATCGTGCCGCATTACAGCGCCAACATCACCGGCCACGGCTGGCGCAAGCTGCTGCGCCACCCGGCCACCCACACCTACCGCATCCACAGCGTACCGCCGGTGCCGCCGGTGCTGCGCTTCATCGCCGAGCATGCCGGCCACGACGCGCGCGAGGCCTACAGCACCCTGAACATGGGTGCCGGCTTCGCGCTGTTCGTGAAGGCTGCCGATGCGCAGCGCACCGTCGAGGTCGCGCACCAGCAGGGCGTTGCCGCCTGGGTCGCGGGCACGGTCGAGGCAGGCCCCAAGCAGTTGCTGATCGAACCGATCGGCGTGCGCTTCGGCGACGACGACCTGCAGCTGCGCTGACGGTCTTTCCCTCGTCGGGTCCGGGACGCGCGACCGGTCGCCTACAATCGTCGGTGACGGGCCTCCCCGCATGGGGGCGCGGCCAACCGGGTCAGGTCGGGAACGAAGCAGCCCTAACCGTTAGCCTCCAGTGCCGGGGTCGGGCTCGTCACCCTTTCCCTTGCACCCCTGGTACGGCGCGCACTCCAGCGTTCGCGCAGAGTTCCGACCCATCGATCGCGTTGTGCGGCCCTCTCCCCTAGATGGCGAGTTCCTCGAAGATCCGGGCCAGGGAAACCATCGAGCGGACGCACATCTTCTTCATGATGTTGTGTCGATGGACTTTGATGGTGACCTCCGCGACACCCAGCCTGGCAGCAATCTGCTTGTTGAGTCCGCCGCCGATCAGCAATGCAAGAACTTCCTTCTCGCGTGGTGTGAGGGTCTCATAGGCCTCTCGAAGCGCCCGCAGTCGATCGGCCTCCAACCTCTCGCCGGCATCTCTTTCGAGGGCCTGTCCGATGGCGTCCAGGAGATCCTGATCGCGAAACGGCTTTGAAAGAAACTCCACCGCCCCCGACTTGATGGCCCGGACCGCCATCGGTATGTCGCCATGTCCCGTGATGAAGATGACGGGAATGGAGTCCAGGCGCTTCTTCAGCTCGTGATGGACATCGATGCCACTGAGGCCTGGCATTCTCACGTCCAGGACGACGCAGGCTGTTGCGGCCGACCGCTGGTATCGAAGGAACTCGGTGGCGGAGGAAAAGGTCTCGACCTGCAGACCAACCGACCGGATCAAGCTGCTCAGGGCCTCTCTCACCGAGAGGTCGTCATCGACGACGTAGACCACCGGGGACGACAGGCCATCCATCATGAAGCCCGGACGACAGGCATGCTGAAGATGCCCAGACATCCATCTTCCCGATCATCAACATGTACGACCGAAAGGGAGCGCTCTGGAAGCGCTGGGCCATCGGTTTCTCCGATTCGGCCTATCACGCGCCTGCGAACCAGGCGGCGGGGATCGCGATCTACACGTCGGCCTCCATGCTCGACGTCCATGCTCGACGTCCAGGCGCAGCATTGCACGACTCTCCAGCTGCGGATGATCAGTGATCCTGCTCTGAGTCCCCCCTCCATCTTTTCGGTGCAGAACTTGCGCGGAGGAGATTGACGCTGCGTGTCGTTTCGAGATGGCACGTTTGCGGCGGAGATCGATTCCGCCGCTTTTTTTGAGGCCGTGAAGGTCTGACAGTGCGGTCGGCCCTCCATCGAATCGAAACCGGCCCATCCGCCTGCTCCTCCTGCCGCGCGATCCGGCGATCGACGTGACATCCGACACGGACGCCCGGCCGGATGCAAGGCCCGAGTAAGTTTGGCTGATATTTCAGCTTCACTTCACTGCTTCACCGGCCGACAAGCCCGTCGATCATCTTTTGGATCGATCGACTGCTGTCAATAAACATTCTTTATGAGGTGGCCTGTGAATCTGACCCCCATGACCGTCCGCACCAAGCTGAGCCTGACCTTCGGTGGACTCTCGGTGCTCGTGCTGTTCGTCGCCGGACTGGCGATGAAATCCCTCGCCGAGGAGCACGACCAGCTCGTCGACTACGTGCACGGCGTCAATGCCCGGGCGCAGGCGGCGGCCGATGTGCGCGCGGCCGTGGATCGCCGCGCCATCGCGGCTCGCAACCTCGTGCTCGTCCGCAAGGCCGAGGACCTGGCCGCGGAACAGAGTTCGGTGGTCGCGGCGCATGAAGCAGTGCAGGCGAACCTCGGGACGCTGAACCAGTTGGTGGCCCGGGCCGCGAACCTGCCGGAGACGGCGCGCAGTCTCGTGGGCGAAATGAACCGCATCGAGGCGGCCTACGGGCCGGTCGCACTGGAGATCGTGAGGCTCGCCGCCGCCGGCCAGCATGACGCGGCCATCGCCCGCATGAATGCCGACTGCCGCCCGCTGCTGGCCGCGCTGGTCAAGGCGTCCGACGACTACCGCGACTACACGCTGAGCCGCGCGGTGCAGCTCACCGAAACGGCCGAGGCCGACTACCTGCTGCACCGCAATCTGCTGATCCTGGGCTGCGTGATCGCCTTCCTGTCGGCCGCCGTGTCGGGCACGCTGATCACGCGCAGCCTGACCCGCGCGCTGGGGGCCGAACCGGATCAACTGGGCACGGTGGCGCAACGCGTCGCCCAGGGCGACCTGAGCCGGGTGGACGGCGCCGCGGCCGCACCGCGCGGCAGCGTGCTGGCCTCGCTCGGCGCCATGCAGGCCAGCCTGGCGGACATCGTGGGCCGGGTGCGCAACAGCAGCGACTGCATCGCCACCGGGTCGGCGCAGATCGCCACCGGCAACGCCGACCTGAGCCAGCGGACCGAGGAACAGGCGAGCAACCTGCAGCAGACAGCCGCCTCCATGGAGGAGCTGACCGCGACGGTGAAGCAGAACGCCGACACGGCACGCCAGGCCACGCAGCTCGCCGGCTCGGCCTCGGGTGCCGCGGCGCACGGCGGCAGCGTGGTGGCCGAGGTGGTGGCCACCATGGGCGCCATCACCGAATCGAGCCGCAAGATCTACGACATCATCGGCGTGATCGACGGCATTGCGTTCCAGACCAACATCCTGGCGCTCAACGCGGCGGTGGAAGCCTCCCGCGCCGGCGAGCAGGGCCGCGGCTTCGCGGTGGTGGCCGGCGAGGTGCGCAACCTGGCACAGCGCAGCGCCGAGGCGGCCAAGGAGATCAAGACCTTGATCGGGGACAGCGTCGAGAAGGTCGGCACCGGCTCGCGGCTGGTTCACGACGCCGGACAGTCGATGAACGAGATCGTGGCCCAGGTCCAGCGCGTGAACGACCTGATCAGCGAGATCAGCGCCGCCAGCGTCGAGCAGAGCGGCGGCATCAGCCAGATCGGCAACGCGGTCAACCAGCTCGATCAGGTCACGCAACAGAACGCCGCGCTGGTGGAGGAAAGTGCGGCGGCGGCCGAGAGCCTGAAGCACCAGGCCGCCGCGCTGGCCGACCTGGTCAGCGTGTTCAGGATCGAAGGCTCAATGCGAACCACGTCCTCCTGATCGACCGCCTGGAGGCCCCCGGTCGGGCTCGTCAGCCTCCTCGCTCCGCACCATGCAGCCTTCAGGGGCTGCCGCCGCGTCAGACCGGCACCAGGAAGTCGCGGCTGATGCCGATGCCCAGGTCGCCCACGCGGTCGAGGAACTGCGTGAGGAAGGCGTGCAGGCCGGTGGCGAGGATCTCGTCGATGCGGCCGAAGCTCAGGTCGGCACGCAGCCGGCCGGCGCGGCGCAGCGTCTCGCCGCTCTGCTCGTTGGCCACCATCTTCAGGTTGCCGACCACCTCGTCCATACAGGCGGCCAGCGAGCGCGGCATGTCGGGCCGCAGGATCAGCAGCTCGGCCACCTTCTCGGGGCGGATCACGTTGCGGTAGACCTTGCGGTAGACCTCGAAGCCGGACACCGAACGCAGGATCGCGCTCCAGTAGTAGAAGTCGACCTCGACCGGCTCACGCTGCTCGCGCACGCCGAAGAACTCGGACTGCGCGCCATGGAACTTCACGTCGAGCAGCCGCGCGGTGTTGTCGGCTCGTTCGAGGAAGGTGCCGATGCGCAGGAAGTGGAAGCTCTCGTCCTGCAGCATCGTGCCCAGCGTCACACCGCGCGACAGGTGCGAGCGGAACTTCACCCACTCGAAGAAATCGGCCGGGTCGCGCCGGAAGCTGCCGTTGGCGATCAGGCGCTTGAACTCCAGCCAGGTGGTGTTGGCGGTCTCCCAGACCTCGGTGGTCAGCGTGCCGCGCACGGCACGGGCGTTCTCGCGCGCCGCGCGCAGGCAGGAGTGGATGCTCGACGGATTGGACTCGTCGCACACCATGAACTCCATGACATCGTGCGGATTCAGGCTGTCGTGCAGGCGGTGGTAGTCGTGCGTCAGCTCGCTGATGCTGAGCAGGCCGCGCCAGCCCTGCTCGGTGGCCTCGCTGGACTGCGGCAGCAGAGAGGTCTGGTAGTTCACGTCGAGCATGCGGGCGGTGTTCTCCGCGCGCTCGGTGTAGCGAGCCATCCAGAAGAGGTGGTCTGCGGTTCTTGACAACATGGTCGTGTCTCCTCAGGCCCGGCTCACGCTTCGAGCATCCAGGTGTCCTTGGTCCCGCCGCCCTGCGACGAGTTGACCACCAGGGACCCTTCCTTCAACGCCACCCGCGTCAGGCCGCCCGGGACCATCTGCACCGTCTTGCCCGAGAGCACGAAGGGCCGCAGGTCGATGTGGCGCGGCGCGATGCCGCTCTCCACGAAGGTGGGGCAGGTCGACAGTGCGAGCGTGGGCTGCGCGATGTAGTTGCTCGGGTTCGCGACCAGCTGCGTGCGGAACTCCTCGATCTCCGCCTTGCTGGCGGCCGGGCCGACCAGCATGCCGTAGCCGCCGGCGCCGTGCACTTCCTTCACGACCAGTTCGCCCAGGTGGGCCAGCACGTACTGCAGGTCCTCGCTCTCGCGGCACAGGTAGGTCGGCACGTTGTTCAGGATCGGCTTCTCGCCGAGGTAGAACTCGATCATCTTCGGCACGTAGGGGTAGATCGACTTGTCGTCCGCCACGCCGGTACCGATGGCGTTGCACAGGTTCACGTTGCCGGCGCGGTAGACCGACAGCAGGCCGGCACAGCCGATCGTCGAGTCGGCGCGGAAGGCCTTGGGGTCGAGGAAGTCGTCGTCGATGCGGCGGTAGATCACGTCGACGCGGCGCGGCCCCTGGGTCGTGCGCATGTACAGGTAGTTGTCCTTGACGAACAGGTCCTGCCCCTCGACCAGCTCCACGCCCATCTGCTGCGCCAGGAAGGCGTGCTCGAAGTAGGCCGAGTTGTACATGCCCGGGGTCATGACCACCACGGTCGGCTCGGCCACGCCGGGCGGCGCCACGGCGCGCAGGGTGTCGAGCAGCAGGTCGGGATAGTGAGCGACCGGCGCCACGCGGTGGCTGCTGAACAGCTCGGGGAACAGCCGCATCATCATCTTGCGGTTCTCGAGCATGTAGCTCACGCCGCTGGGCACGCGCAGGTTGTCCTCGAGCACGTAGTAGTTGCCCGAGCCGTCTGGGTTGGCAGCCCGCACGATGTCGATGCCGGCGATCTGCGAGTAGACGTTGCCCGGCACGTCCACACCCATCATCTCGGGGCGGAACTGTGCGTTCTTGAAGACCTGCTCGCCCGGCACGATGCCGGCCTTGATGATCTCCTGGTCGTGGTAGACGTCGTGGATGAAGCGGTTGAGCGCGTTGACGCGCTGCCTCAGGCCCTTCTCCATTTCGCGCCATTCCTGCGCGGGAATGATGCGCGGGATCAAGTCGAAGGGGATCAGCCGCTCGGTGCCGGAGCCGTCCTCGTCCTTGGCACCGTAGACCGCGAAGGTGATGCCGACGCGGCGGAAGATCATCTCCGCCTCGTCGCGGTGCCCCTTCATGGACTCGTGCGGTTGCTGGGCCAGCCAGCGCTCGTAGCCGGCGTAGTGCTCGCGCACCTTGTCGCCGCTGGCATGCATCTCGTCGTAGAACTTCTTCATCGTGTCTCCCACTTTGAGACTGGAGCTAGCAGAGATTGTGCCAAGCAGCCATCCCGGTCCGTCGCGAACCGATCATGCCGCAGGCACCACGCGCGTCCCCACGCGCACGTCGAGCTGGTGGCGGCCGCCACCACGGATCACGCCGCACAGCGGCGTCACGTCGGCATAGTCGCGCCCCAGTGCGAGGCGCACATGGGTCAGACCGGCCTCGCAGTCGTTGGTGGGGTCGAGTTCCAGCCAATCGGCCGAGCCGTCCTCGCGCGGCACCGCCACCGCCACCCAGGCATGCGAGGCATCGGCACCCTGCAGTACCGGCTGGCCCGGCGGCGGCTCGGTCAGCAGATAGCCGCTGACATAGCGGGCCGACAAGCCCAGCGCCCGCAGGCTGCCGATCATCACGTGGGCGAAGTCCTGGCACACGCCACGCCGCTGCTCGAAGCCTGCAGCACCGGGGTGCCGACCTCGGTGCTGTGCGGCGCATAGGTGAAATCGGCGTGCAACCGGTGCATCAGCTCGGTGGCCGCCTCGTCGATGCCGCGGCCCGGCGGGAAGGACGGCAGGGCCCAGTCGCGCAGCGCCGCGTGGTGCGGCACCAGCGTGGACGGGAAGGTGAACTCGACCGCCGCGTCCAGCGGGCGGCCCGACTCGTAGCGCCAGTGGGCGCGGCAGGCCTCCCAGGGCAACGCCGCGGCGTCGGAGCGAGCGGGCGCGTGGGCACGCACGCGGCTGGTGGCGCAGACCCGCAGGTGCTGGTGTGAAACCGTCAGCGTGAACACGCGGCGGCTGTTGCCGTAGACGTCGCGGTCGTCGTGCTGCTGCGCCGGCGCCGGCTCGATCTCCATCTCGAAGCCCAGCAGTTGTTGTGCGGCATCGTCACGCGGCCGCAGCACGGCAATGTGCTGCGCCAGCTCGACCGGGCTGGAGTAGCGGTACTCGGTGACGTGCACGACCTCCAGCTCGACCGGCCCGTGCACGGCGTCGGCCGGGCGCGGCAGAGGCGCCGACGGCTCAGACCGAAAGATGCTGTTCATGCAGGCCAGCGAGCGCGAAATAGCGCCGCCCCACGTCATCGGAGAGCCGCGCGCCGGCATCGGCCAGGCGGTCGGCGAGTGCTACCACCAGCTCGTCGTCGACCACCGCTTCCTGCCCCGGCCCGGCCTTGCGACACAGATCAACCAGCGTCGTGCCGACGCCGAACGGCGGCAGCAGGCCCAGCATCTCCTCCACCGAGCCCGCGCTGCCGGGCAGCTTGGCCAGCTCGGTGCGCAGGCGGCGCAGCACGCAGCCCAACGCGCGGGGGTTGGCCGGGTCGATGACCAGCAGGTCGAGCAGCGCCAGCGCCTCCTGGCGGCCCGGATAGCGTGCGCGGTAGGTCAGGCTGCTGTCGAACAGGTCGAGCAGCAGGTCGAAGCCATGCGCGCTGTGCACCGCACCGTCCTCGAAGAAGCAGCGCAGCGTGCCGCTCATCGTGATCAGGCGCTCGGCCTGGCGGCCGATCGTCAGCAGGCGCCAGCCGTCGTCGCGCGTCATGCGGTCGCTCTGCGCGCCGGTGACCGCAGCGAGCTGACTCGCCAGGTGCTCGAGCGCACCGCGCATCGCGTCGGTGGCGAGCCCGGGCACGGCCGGGATCGCTCGCTCGTTCTCGCCTTCGTTGTCGTCGGTGCCGGCGGGTGCCGGCGTCAGCGCCCGCGTGAGCCGGGCGTGGAAGTCTTCGACCATCGAGCGGACCAGGCGCCCGTGCTCGGTCGACAGGCGCTCGCGCAAGGACCCAGCCACGCGGTCGAGCGCCGCCAGGTTGTAGGCGATGCTGTGGTGGTCTTCAGGATCGGCCAGCGCGGCCACCACCGAGCGCTCGAACACCCGCGGCGACTGCGTCAGTGACGGCACACCGGTCGGTCCCAGGCCGCTGCGTTGCGTCAGCTCGGAAATGGCGTCGAGCACCGCCGACGGCGTGTCGTCATCGTCCTCGACCAGCGCCGCGGTGGCCAGCGCCAGACGCACCAGTTGCTCGGTGCGCTCGGTGTATCGACCCATCCAGAACAGGTTCTCGGCGGTGCGGCTCGACACCGGCCGCTGGTGCACCGCGATCTCCTCCGGCCGCAGGCGCTGCGGAAGCATCGAGTAGGTATCGACCGCGCCCTCGCGCAGCACCCAGGTGTCGAGGCTGGCGCCGCCGTGCTGCATCGACACGATGTGCGGATCGCGCGCGGCGATGCGCGTCATGCCGCCGGGCAGCACGCGGTAGCCGCCGCGGCCGTCGGCGATGGCATAGACACGCAGCATCGCCGTGCGTGGCAGGAACGCGCCCGACTCCCACCACGGCGTCTGCGAGAACGGCAGGTAGCGCTGCAGCGTGTAGGCATCGGGTTCGGCGTCGATGCGCGCGCGCCATTGCTCGTGCGCAGCCGACGGCAGCGTGCCGCCGATCTGCGGCTCGAAGCTGCGGCTTCGCACGCCCTGGTAGGTGGGCCGGATCACGCGCGCCGCCAGCTCGCCGCGGGTGGCCTGCCAGGCGGCGTCCTCGCCGCACCACCAGCTCGCGAGCGCCGGCAGTGCCAGTGGCTCGCCGAGCAGGCGCCGCGAGATCGCCGGCATGAAGCCCAGCACGCCCGGCGACTCGACGAAGCCGGTCCCCAGCGCATTGGCCATCACCAACCGGCCGGCACGCAGCACCTGCAGCAGGCCCGGCACACCCAGGCGGAATCGGCGCGCAGCTCCAGCGGATCGCACCAGATGTCGTCCAGCCGCCGCAGCAGGCCGTGCACCGGCTCCAGGCCCTGCACGGTCTTCAGGTAGAGGCGGTCGTCGCGCACTGTCAGGTCGCCGCCCTCGACCAGCGGCAGGCCGAGGTAGCGGGCCAGGTAGGCCTGCTCGAAATAGGTCTCGTTGTAGGGCCCCGGCGTCAGCAGCGCGAGCCGCGGCGTGGCGCCGCCGTCGGCCGCGGCGATCACCGAGGCCGGGCCGAGCAGCGAGTCGAGCAGGCTGCGGTAGCTGGAGGCGATGTGCTCGACGCGCAGCTCGCGGAAGGCCTCGGGGAACTGGCGCGACACGATCAGCCGGTTCTCCAGCACATAGCCCAGCCCGGACGGCGCCTGGCTGCGTTGCGACACCACCGACCACTCACCACCGGGCCCTCGCGCGATGTCGAAGGCCAGCACATGCAGCCTCACATCACCGGCCGGCACGACGCCGTGCAGCGGGCGCAGGTAGCTCGGGTGACCGAGCACCAGCGCCGGCGGCAGCAGGCCCTCGTGCAGCAGGCGCTGCGGGCCATAGCAGTCGGCCAGCATGGCCTCGAGCAGGCGGGCGCGCTGGGCGATGCCGGCTTCGATCACCTGCCAGTCGGCCGGCTCGATCAGCAGTGGCAGCACACCCAGCGACCAGGGCCGCTTGATGCTCTCGCCGCCGACACCGGCCGGCTGGTGGACGTTGTAGGTGACGCCGTTGCGGTGGATCTGCTGCGCGATCTGGCCGGCGCGCCGGTCCAGGCCGCTCAGTCCATCGGCGCCCAGCAGCTCGAAGAAACGCTGCCAGCGATCGCGCAGCGCCTGTCCAGTGTCCTGCAGAAGCTCGTCGTAGTGGCCCGGGTCGGCCCGCCGCGCGGCATGCACACGCCGTGCAGCACCGCATCGGAATGCCAGCCGCCGGAAGCGTCGAATTCGAGCGAAGACTGCTGCACGGCGGCGGGATCGAGACTCAGAGGTGGCGCAGATCGAGGGTGAAGGGGAACTCGCGACTCGGTTGGGCCGGCTGGACCTTCATCTTGCCCGGCGTGTGGCCGAGCTTGAAGAAGCGCGCCAGCCGTCGGCTTTCGGCCTCGTAGGCGTTGACCGGGAAGCTGTCATGGTTGCGACCACCGGGGTGCGCCACATGATAGCGGCAGCCCCCGATCGAACGGCTCATCCAGGTGTCGACGATGTCGAAGGTGAGCGGCGCATGGCCGGGAATGGTGGGGTGCAGCGCGGACGGCGGCGCCCAGGCCTTGTAGCGCACCCCGGCCACGAACTCGCCGACCCGTCCGGTGGGCTGCAGCGGCAGCGACCAGCCGTTGACAGTGACGACGTGTCGGTTGCCGTTGAGGCCGGTGGCCTTGACCTCCACGCGCTCCAGCACGAATCGACATAGCGCACGGTGCCCCCGGGTGCGCCCTCCTCGCCCATCACGTGCCAGGCTCGAGCGCGGTCCGCACCGTCAGCTCGATGCCGGCCACCGTGACCTCGCCGATGATCGGGAAGCGGAACTCGAAGTGCGGCGCGAACCAGGCCGGATCGAACGCGAAGCCGTCCTGGCGCAGTTCGGCCAGCACGTCGGCGAAATCCATCTGCACGAAGGTTGGCAGCAGGAAGCGATCGTGCAGCTCGGTGCCCCAGCGCGTGAGCCGCGTGGTGGTGCCGCCGGTGTAGGGCGTGTGCCAGAAGCGCGCGATCATCGCGCGCAGCAGCAACTGCTGCACGAGGCTCATGCGCGCATGCGGCGGCATCTCGAAGGCGCGCAGCTCCAGCAGTCCGAGGCGGCCGGTGGGGCCGTCCGGCGAGTACATCTTGTCGATGCAGAACTCGGCGCGGTGGGTGTTGCCGGTGACGTCGATCAGGATGTTGCGCAGGGTCCGGTCGACCATCCACGGCGGCACCTGCCCGAAGCGGGAGGTCTGGTTCTCGATCTCCTTCAGCGCGATCTCGAGCTCGAACACCTGGTCGTTGCGCGCCTCGTCGATGCGCGGCGCCTGGCTGGTCGGCCCGATGAACATGCCCGAGAACAGGTAGCTCAGGCTGGGGTGGTTGTGCCAATAGGCCAGCAGGCTGGCCAGCAGGTCGGGCCGCCGCAGGAAGGGGCTGTCGCCCGGCGTCGCCCCGCCCAGCACGAAGTGGTTGCCGCCGCCGGTGCCGGTGTGGCGGCCGTCGAGCATGAACTTCTCGGTCGACAGGCGCGTCTCGTGCGCCGCCTCGTACAGGAATTCGGTGTGATCGACCAGTTGCTCCCAGCTGGACGCCGGGTGGATGTTGACCTCGATCACGCCGGGATCGGGCGTCACCTGCAGCATCTTCAGCCGCGCGTCGCGCGGCGGCGGATAGCCTTCGAGCACGAGCTTGATGCCCAGCGCCGCCGCCGTGGCCTCCACCGCGGCCAGCAGGTCGAGGTAGTCGTCCAGCAGTTCCAACGGCGGCATGAAGACGTAGAGGATGCCGCCCCGCACCTCGACGCACATCGCGGTGCGCGTGATCCACGCAGCCGACTCGAAGCGCGCCGGCGCATGCGTCAGACCGCGGCGGGCCATGGCAGTGCGCGGCGAACTGCTCGCACCCGCGCCGAGACCAGCACCCGCACCGGCCGGCTGCCCAGCACCCGGTGCACCGCCCAGGCCGCCGGCATCACCCATCGCTGTCCCGGACCGCGCTGAAGCGCCGCCATCGCCTGTGGCGCCGCCGCCCTCCGATCCGGACGCATCGGCGTCGGGCCCACGGAAGGCATGCTCGCCGTATTGCGCCCGCAGCGCAGCCACCGAGCGCAGGCGTGCGGCCGGTGCGAAGGGGTCGGCATCGATCAGATAGGGGTAGTCGCCCTTCGTGACCCAGGGCAGCGAATCGAGTGGCAACCGATAGCCCATCGGCGAATCGCCCGGCATCAGGTACATGCGCTCGTCGCGGAAGAACCAAGGGCCGGTGGTCCAGCTCGGTCCGGCCAGACCGGGCGCGCCCGGTTCGCGCTTGATCGGCAGCATGTAGCCAACGACCTTGGTCAGCCCCTGGTCGAACACCTTGCGCAAGCGGGCACGCTCCAGTTCGTCGTCGAGCCGCGCATCGAAGGGGTCGACGTTGACCGGCAGGCGGCGCTCGCGCCACAGGTAGTACCAGGTGTCCTCGTAGCCGGCCTGGATGTAGTCGGTGGCGAGGCCCAGCTTGCGCGCCAGCAGCTCGATGAAAGCCTTGGACTCGACCTCGCTGTAGCCGGTGGGCTGGCGCTCGTCGGCGAACAGCGTCGGGTCGATCCAGCACGGTTCGCCGTCGGCGCGCCAGAAGATGCTGAGCGCCCAGCGCGGCAACTGCTCGCCCGGGTACCACTTGCCCTGGCCGAAGTGCAGGAAACCGCCCTCGCCATAGCGCGCGCGCAGGCGCTGCACCAACTCGTTGGCAAAGCCGCGTTTCGTCGGGCCGAGCGCGGCGGTGTTCCACTCGGCACCCTCACGGTCGTAGACCGACACGAAGGTCGGCTCGCCGCCCTGCGTGAGCCGCACGTCCTGCGCCTTCAGTTGCTGGTCGACCTGCTCGCCGAGCGACAGCACCTCGCCCCACTGCGCCTCGGTGTAGGGCTTGGTGACGCGCGGCGATTCGTGGATGCGGGTGACGCTCATCGAGTGGGTGAACACCACCTCGCTCTCGTCGACGCCGCCCTCCACCGGCGCCGCGCTCGACGGCTCGGGCGTGCAGGCCACCGGGATGTGGCCCTCGCCGGCCATCAGGCCCGACGTGGGATCGAGGCCGATCCAGCCGGCCCCCGGCAGGTAGACCTCGCACCAGGCATGCAGATCGGTGAAGTCGGCCTCGGCGCCGCTGGGGCCATCAAGGGCCTTCACGTCGGGCTTGAGCTGGATCAGGTAGCCCGACACGAAGCGCGCCGCCAGGCCCATGTGGCGCAGCGCCTGCACCATCAGCCAGCCGGTGTCGCGGCAAGAGCCGGAGCGGTTTTCCAGCGTCTGCTCGGGCGTCTGCACGCCGGGCTCCATGCGGATCAGGTAGCTGATGTCGCTCTGCAGGCGCTGGTTCAGGCCGACCAGGAAGTCGATGGTGCGCTGGGTCTTGCGCGGCACGCTGTCGACGAAGGCCTTGAAGAGCGGCGTCAGTTCGCCGGCCGCCAGGTAGGGCGCGAGCTCGCGCTTGAGGCCCTCTTCGTAGCTGAAGGGAAAGTTCTCGGCGCTGGGTTCGAGGAAGAAGTCGAAGGGGTTGTAGACCGACATCTCGGCGACGAGATCGACGGTGATCTTGAACTCGGTGGTCTTTTGGGGGAACACCAGGCGCGCGAGGTAGTTCGCGAACGGATCCTGCTGCCAGTTGACGAAATGATCGACGGGCTCGACCCGCAGCGAGTAGCTGAGGATGGGCGTGCGGCAATGCGGCGCCGGGCGCAGGCGGACCACCTGGGGGCCGAGCGCAACGCGCCGGTCATAGCGGTAGTGCGTGACGTGGTTCAGCGCGACATGAATCGACAAGAGACTCTCCTTCGGGGCGGGCAGTGCGTGCCGGTGTCAGTCGGTCGATTCCGGCCCGACAGGGTTAGCAACTTCCACGCCATTGTGCGTGCTGTCTGCGTCGGGATGATGCCAATAGCGCCGGCCCCGTGGGCGCCAGCAGGCGGCGCCCGCCGGGCCGTAGTGCCAGGCGCCGCAGCGCGGGCTGTCCACCACCGAGATGCCTCGTTCGGCATAGCGCGCCAGCACCTCCATCGCCGGATGGCCGAAGCGGTTGCGATAGCCGGCCTGCACGACCGCCACGCGTGGCGCCACGGCGTCGAGGAAGGCGGCGCTGGACGAGGTCTTGCTGCCGTGGTGAGGCACCAGCAGCACCTCGCTCGCCAGCAACCCGCCATGCTGGGCCACCAGGCGCGCCTCCTGCTCGCGCTCCAGGTCGCCGGTGAGCAGTGCCGTGTGCGCCTGCCCGCTCCAGCGGCCGCCGATCCGCAGCACGCAGCTCAGGGTGTTGGGCCGGGGCTTCACCTGATCCGCCGATGCCAGCGCCTCGGCGGTCGGGTGCAGCAGCTCGAACTGCACGCCGTCCCAGGTCCACCGACGGCCCGCCACGCAGGGCTCGCGATCGACCCCCAGCGTGCCGGCCAGCGCCAGCAGGCCGTGGCTCGCCTCGAGCGAACTCGCCAGGCGCGTTACCGGCAGGCCGCGCAGCACGGCGCCGGCGCCGCCCACGTGGTCGCTGTCGCGGTGACTCAACATGAGCAGGTCGAGGCGCTCCTCGCCGAGCGAGCGCAGCAGCGGCAGCAGCACCCGCCCGCCGGCATCGGACTCGCGCGAGTACTGCGGCCCGGTGTCGTAGAGCAGCGTGTGGCGCGCGGTGCGCAACAGCACCGACGTGCCTGCCGACGTCGATCACCGTCATGTCGTAGGCGCCCTCCGCCGGCCGCGGCACAGCGGGCGCGAGCAGGGGCAGCAACAGCGGCAGGCCGAGCGCGCGCCACGTCCAGGCAGCGGCAG
>NZ_AZND01000060.1:0-18177 GCF_000576205.1 Methylibium sp. T29
CCGCCGGCCAGCGGTCGCACGCGCGGCAACCCCGCCGCCCGCAGCGCCTGCGCGGCGGTGGCCGCCGAGGCCTCGTTGGGGCAGTTGCAATACAGCACGATCTCGCGGTCGCGCGGCAACTGCGACGCATGCGTCGCGACCTCGCTCAACTCCACGCGCCATGCGCCGGGAATGTGGCGCAGATCGAGCCCAGCGGCGGCGCCGGAGCGCACGTCGAGGATCACGGGCTCTGCGCCCTCATCGATCAGCGCCTGCAGTTCGGCCTGCGTGATGCGGGACATCGCTGCGGCGTTGCGGAAGCGCCGCCGCCGCAGGTAGCGCCACAGCACGAAGCCGGCGACGGCCAGCAGCAGCAGCGCGGTCGCCGCGGCGCCAGCCCGGGCCAGCACGTCGAGCAGCGCCTGGATCTGCGTGCTGAACACCGCGCCCAGACCCAGGAACACCAGCGACCAGACGGCCCCGCCCAGCGCGTCGTAGGCGACGAAGCGCGCGGCGCTCATCCCCACCGCACCGGCCATCGGCGCCGCGACGACCGAGACGCCGGGCACGAACTTGGCCGCCACCAGCGAGCTGCCGCCCCAGCGCAGGATCAGCGCCTCGCTCTGGCGCACGCAGGAATCGGGCGACAGCGAGATGCGGCACAGCAGCCCGAGCACGCGATGCCCATGGTGCCGCCCGGCAACGAACCATGCCGCATCGCCCAGCACGTTGGCGACGACCGCAACCGCCAGCAGCGCCGGCAGCGACAGCGTGCCGCCGACCGCCAGGCCGCCGGCCACCACCAGCAACGGCGCGGCCGGCAGCGGCACGCCGATGCGCGCCGCCAGCGTGGTGGCGAACACGACGATCAGGCCGTGCTGGACGACGAGGGCGATGAGGGCCTGCACGCGCTGCGTTCCGCAAGAGTGGCGAAGCCGGCATTCGAGCACAGCGCGCGCCGCCGTGCCGGCTATGCTGCGCGCCCATGCCCAGCACCCTGGCCACCGCCGTCCACAGCGAACTGCTGATCCGCAAGAGCCGCTTCATCGGCTGCGTCGAGCCGGTGGCCGACCGGCCCGCGGCACTGCTGCGCGTGGCCGCGCTGCGGACCCTGCACCCCGGGGCCGCGCACGTGTGCTGGGCACTGCTGGCCGGTGGCGCCTCGGCGGCGGTCGACGACGGCGAGCCCGGCGGCACCGCGGGCCGACCGATGCTGGAGGTGCTGCGCCACCAGGATCTCGATGGCGTGCTGGCCACCGTGGTGCGCTACTTCGGCGGCGTGAAGCTCGGCGCCGGCGGCCTGGTGCGCGCCTACACCGACGCGGTGGCCCAGGCCCTGCTCGGCGCCGACAAGCGGCCGCTGCAGCGACTGCAGACGCTGCGCTGCGTGCTGCCCTATGCGCTCGAAGGCTGGCTGCGCCGCGAGCTCGACGCCGCCGGCGCCGGCACGCTGCAGGTCAGCCACGGCATGCATGTGGAGCTGCAGTTCAGCCTGCCCGAGGGCGACGCCGCGGCGCTGCGGCGTCGGCTCGACGACGGCGGCCAGGGCCGGCTGGTCTGGGTGGCGCCGTCGGACTGAGCCCCGGCCCGGCCGACAGGCGCCGACCATGGACAATCGCCCCTCCCCGGCCAGGCCGCAAGAGCGGCCGGCCGACGCTGCAGCAGAGAGAGGATTGCCTTGTTCAAGAACCTGACGGTCTACCGCATCGGCCCCGAGTGGTCGGGCAGCGCGACGCAGATCGAGGAGCGCCTCGCCACCGCGCGCTTCACCGAATGCGGCGCCACGCAGGCCCTGTCGGCCGGCTGGGTGCCGCCGCGCGGGCAGGCGCACGGCGCGCTGGTCGAGAGCGTCGCAGGCCAGTGGCTGGCGACGCTGATGGTCGAGCAGAAGCTGCTGCCGGCCGCCGTGGTGAAGCGCCGCACCGACGAGCTGGCGCAGCGCGCCGAGCACGACACCGGCCGCAAGCCGGGCCGCAAGCACCTGAAGGAGCTGAAGGAGCAGGCGGCCCTGGAGCTGCTGCCGATGGCATTCACGAAACGCGCGACGTTCCGCGTCTGGCTCGACCCGCAGCGGCGCCTGCTGATCGTCGACGCCAGCAGCCCGGCGCGCGCTGGCGACGTGGTCACGCACCTGGTCAAGGTGCTCGACGGCCTGCCGGTCGCACCGCTGCAGACCGCTCTGTCGGCCGCGACCGCGATGGCCGCCTGGCTGGCCGACGGCGAGCCGCCACAGGCCTTCTCGGTGGACCGCGAGTGCGAGCTGAAGTCCGACGACGAGCAGAAGTCGGTGGTGCGCTATGCGCGCCACCGGCTCGACACCGACGAGGTGCGGCAGCACATCGGCGAGGGCAAGCGGCCGACGCGGCTGGCCCTGACCTGGCAGGGCCGCGTGTCCTTCGTGCTGACCGACGCGGGGCAGATCAAGAAGCTCGACTTCCTCGACGGCGTGTTCGACGCCCACCCCGGCCGCGCCGACGCCGATGCGGCCTTCGATGCCGATGTCGCCATCGCCACCGGCGAGCTGGTGCAGCTCATCCCCGACCTGGTCGACGCGCTGGGCGGCGAGGCCGATCCCTTCGCCGGCGCGTCACCGCTGCCGGAACTGAAGGCGGCCTGAGCGCGGCGCCGCGGGCGCCTCAGCGGCGGAACATCGCGTTGATCTCGCCGAACGGCACGGCCGCCTCGGCGTAGGTGAACGTGCCGTCGGCGCGGATCTCGTGCGCCGCGCGCAGGAAGGCCCCGTAGGCGGCGCGCGCCAGCGACGAGCCCACGCTGATGCGCTTGACGCCCAGGTGCTGGAGCTCGTCGAACGACAGCGCCGCGCCCGCCAGGCCCATCACCACGTTGACGGGCCGCGGCGCGACCGCCTTCACCACCGCGGCGATGTCCTCGGGCGTCTTCAGCCCGGGGGCGTACAGCACGTCGGCACCGGCCTCGGCGTAGGCCTCGAGCCGGCGGAGGGTGTCGGCGAGGTCGATGCGGCCGTGCAGCAGGTTCTCCGCGCGCGCGGTCAGCACGAACGGGAACGGCAGCGTCCTCGCCGTGCGCACCGCGGCCCGGACGCGGTCGACCGCCAAGTCGAAGGGATAGATCGGCGCATCGCGACGGCCGCTGGCGTCCTCGATCGAGCCGCCCACCAGGCCGGCCCGCGCGGCCATGCGCACGGTCTCGGCGCAGGAGGCCGGATCGTCGCCGAAGCCGTTCTCCAGGTCGGCCGACACCGGCAGCTCGGTGGCCTCGACGATCGCGCGGGCGTTGGCGAAGGTCTCGTCGCGCGTGACCGCGCCCTCCATGTCCGGCCGGCCGATCGAGAACGCATAGCCGGCGCTGGTGGTGGCCAGCGCCTCGAAGCCCATCGCGGCCAGCAGCTTCGCCGAGCCGGCATCCCACGGGTTGGGGATCACGAACGCGCCGTCGCGCTCGTGCAGTGCGCGCAGTCGCCCGGCGCGTTCGGCCTGGGCCGCGGCCCGGGCCGCGACGCTTTCGTTTCCGCTCATCGCGTGCTGCTCCTGTCGTTGCTGCGGCCGCGGCGGCGGCTTCAGCGCTGCGGGTCCGCCGGCGTCAGCACCGGCCGCACACCGAGCACCGCGCCCCTGGACAGCGGCTGCACCAGTGTGCCGTACAGGTGCAGCCAGCCGAAGCGGCCGCCCGGCTCCGGCGGCACGAAGCCTTCGAGCCGGCGTGCCACCTCCTCGGCCGGCACCTGCAGTTCGATGCGGCGCGCCGTCAGGTCGATCTCGATCGCGTCGCCGTCGCGCACCGCCGCCAGCGGGCCGCCCTCGGCCGCCTCCGGCATCACCTGGCCGATGGTGATGCCGCTGTTCAGGCCCGACAGTTCGCCATCGGTGACCACCGCCACCTCGCTGCCCAGCCCGGCGCCAACGAGCGCGGCCATGAAACTGGCCGCGAACACCGTGCCCGGCCCGCCCTTCGGGCCCAGCATGCGCAGCACGATCACCTGACCCGGGCGCACCGCGCCGGTCTTCAGGCCCTCGATCGCCAGCGCCTCGTCCTCGAACACCCGGGCCTCGCCGCGGAAGCGGCGGATCGCCGCCGGCACCGCCGCCAGCTTGACCAGCGCGCCGTCGGGCGCGAGCGAGCCGCGGATGATCATCAGCCCCGGCTCGCGCGCGAACGGATCGGCCAGCGGCCGAATGCAGGCGACGTCGGGCGCCGGGGTCTCGTCGATCAGCGCGCCCAGGCGCCGGCCGTCGGCGGTGAGCACCTCGCGGTCGAGCTGCGGCGCCAGCTGCCGGAGCACGCCGCGCACGCCGCCCGCGGCCTCGAAGGTCTCGATGCGGTCCGGCCCGTTGGGCCGGATGCGCGTGAGCATCGGCACCTCGTCGGCGGCGCGCTCGAACTCCGCGATCACATCGACCGGGCACTCGGACTCGATCGCGATGGCGATCAGGTGGCGCATCACGTTGACCGAGCAGCCGGTCGCCACCGCGAAGCGCACCGCGTTGCGGAAGGCGCCGGGCGTGAGGATGGCGCGCGGCCGCAGGTCCTGCTGCACCATCTCGACGATGCGTGCTCCGGCCTGCGCCGCCAGCGCATGCAGCCGCGGGCCGTCGGCGCGCACCGGCGCGTTGCCGGGCAGCGCCATGCCCAGCGCCTCGGCCAGGCAGTGCATCGAGTTGGCAGTGGCAAGACCGGCGCATACGCCGGGGCCGTCGATCGCCACACGGCACATGCCCTGCAGCGTGTCGAGGTCCATCTGGCCGGCCTTGACGGTACCGACCGCCTTGTAGACCTCCTCGATGTCGACGTGGTGCTCGCCGCACTGGCGGCCGAGCTGGTAGCCGCAGGCCAGCACCAGGCTGGGCACGTCCAGGCGGCCGGCGGCCATCAGGTGGGCCGGCGTGGTCTTGTCGCAGCTCGACAGCAGCAGCATGCCGTCGAGTTCCGCGCCCTCGACCTGCACCTCGATGTCGTTGACGATCAGGTCGCGCGTGGGCATCAGGTAGCGGCCCTGGCGGCCCGCGCTGGTGACGAAGTCGGACGGCGCCGCGGTGCGGATCTCCAGCGGCAGCCCGCCGGCGGCGCGGATCGCCTCGGCCACCCGCTTCGCGATGCCGTCGAGGTGCTGGAAGCACACCGACAGGCCGCTGGAGGTGTTGACGACGGCGATCTTGGGCTTGTCGAAATCGGCCTCGGCGATGCCCATCGCGCTCCACTGCGCATGACGCACCGCCCAGCGCGTGGAACCGGGCTCGAAATTGCTGCGGAAGGAACGGGCCATGGTGTTCGGGTGCAGGGAAGGAAGGGGTGAGGGAGGCCTGTGTCAGCCGTCGAGGCGGGCGCCCTGCCGGTTCAGCAGCTCGCGGATCACGCTGCCCGGAATGGCCCGCACCGGCGTGCGCTCGCGCAGCGCCACGGTGGCGGCCACGCCCAGCGCGTGGCCATAGGAGAAGCACTGCGCGGTGACGCGCGCCGAGGCCACGGCCTCGTGCTCGGCCGACAGGCAGCGCCCGCCGAACAGCAGGCCCTCGCCGCGCTCGGGCACGAAGCAGCCCCAGGGCACCTCGTACCAGTCGTTCAGCAGCCACTGCACGCGCGGCTTGCTGCCGGCGTGCAGCTCGATGGGCCAGGGCGAGCGCGCGACGCCGTCGGCGAACTTGCTGCCCCGCACCACGTCCTCGTTGCGCAGCGTCGCCAGGCCGCGTGCCTGGCGGGTCTGGCGCACGCCCACCTGCACCGCGGTGTCGTTGACCCAGCTCGCCTCGCAGCCGGCCAGCCGGTCCTTGAAGAAGCGGGCGTACTCGCGCACCTGGCGGCGGCCCTCGACCTCGGCCTCGGTGAAGTCGTCGCCGTCGATGCAGTTCAGCTCGCGCCCGTCGGCGCCGCGCACGCGCGTGCAGTTGCACAGCAGCTCGCCGGGACGCGTGGTCTCGAACAGCCAGATCTTCTGGCGCGGCAAGGCGTAGCCGGCGTCGGCCGCGGCAGCGATCAGCGCCGTGACCTCGGGCGGCATGATGGTGTCGCTGCCGTAGGCCGCCTTGAAACGCGCCACGTCCACGCCCTGCAGGCGGAAGATCATCGTCGGGTTCTGCACCACGCCATCGGCACCGCAGTAGGTCTCGAGGCCGGCCATCGCCACCAGGTCGGCATCGCCGCTGGCGTCGATCGTGAGGCCGGCGCGCACATCGAGCAGGCCGCCCTTGGTCCACACCGTTGCGCCGTCGATGCGGTCGCCGTCGCGGTGCACGCCGGTCGCCAGCGCGTGGTACGCGAGCTGCACGCCGGCCGAGCCCAGCAGCGCATCGGCCGATTCGCGCCACGCCAGCGGCTCGTGCACCCGGGTCCAGGTCTTGCCGTAGAGCACCGGCTCGGCCAGTCCGCCGCGTTGCTCCATCGCGGCGATGAAGTCGTCGACGAAGCCGTGCACGATCTGCTTCGGCCGCCGCGGCGCCTCCTCGGCTTCGTAGAGTCCGCAGACGGTGCCCGACAGGCCCGCCACCGCGCCGCCGCCGCAGAAGCCGTAGCGCTCCACCAGCAAGGTCTTCAGCCCGGCGCGGGCCGCGACGGTTGCCGCGGCCACGCCGGTGGCGCCGCCGCCGACCACGAGCACGTCGACCTCGACACGCTGACCCGGTCTCGCATCCATCGCCATCACCTCATCTGCATCGCGACGCTCGGCAGCCAGGTCACGAGCTGGGGCCACATCAGCGTGCAGGCCAGCGTGATGACCTGCAGCGCGATGAACGGGATCATTCCCCAGTACATGTGCCGCATCGTGATCTCCGGCGGTGCCACGGCACGCAGGTAGAAGATGGCCGGCGCCATCGGCGGCGTCAGGTAGCTGGTCTGGATCATGATCAGGAACAGGATGCAGAACCACACCGGATCGAAGCCCGCCGCGGTGACCAGCGGCGTGAAGATCGGCAGGAAGATCAGCACGATCGAGATCCAGTCGAGGAAGAAGCCGGCGATGAACAGGATGAACAGCATCATCCCAGCAGCGCCCACGGCGACAGGTCCAGGTGCGTGATCATCGAGCTGGCGAGATTGATGCCGCCGCCGCCGATGAAGACGCCGGTGAACAGCGTGCCGCCCAGCAGCACGAACATGATCATCGCGGTGACGCGCAGCGTCTTCAGCAGCGACTCGTACAGCCCCGGCCAGGTGAAGCGGCCGTAGAGCACGGTCAGTCCCACCGAGCAGAGCGCGCCGATCGCGGCCGCCTCGGTCGGCGACGCCAGCCCCAGCAGGATGGAGCCGAGCACCGCGACGATCATGCCCAGCGGCGGCACCAGGTTGCGGGTGGTGATGGCGATCTTCTGCATGAAGGTCGGATCGCCGGGCTCCGGCGGGATGCGCCGCCCCATCTCCGGCTTCACGATGCACAGCACGAAGATGTAGCGAGGTAGAGCCCGGCCATCAGGAAGCCCGGCAGCACCATGCCGTACATCAGGTCGCCGACCGACAGGTTGGCCAGCGGGCCCATCACGACCACCACGACCGACGGCGGGATGATGGTGCCCAGCGAGCCGCCGGCGCAGATGGTGCCGCTGATCAGGCTCTTGTTGTAGCCGTAGCGCAGCATGATCGGGATCGTGAGCAGGCCCACCACCGACTCGGTCGCGCCGATCACGCCGCTGGAGGCCGCGAACACGATGCACATCAACACCGTGGCGATCGCCAGGCCGCCGGGCAGGCGGCGCGTCCAGATGTGGATGGCCTCGAACAGGCGGTCGGCGATGCCCGACTTCTCGAGCATCGCGCCCATGAAGACGAACAGCGGCACCGCGGCGAACACGAAGTTCGACGACAGGTCGTCGATCTTCTCGACGAACTGGTGGATGACGTTGGGACCGAAGATGGCCAGCCCGAAGGCGGCCGCGGTCAGCATCATCGCGAACGCCACCTGCACGCCGAGGAACATCAGCGTGAAGGCCAGCGGCAGCATGAAGAAGGCAGGTAATCGCTCATGACGGCTGAGCCTCTTGATCGTTCTTCGGGGCCATCAGCGACTTCAGCAGTTCGCAGAACACCTGCAGAGCGAACATCGTGAACGACAGGACGAAGACCGCGCGGAACGGCCACACCGGCAGATTCAGCGCCGACTGCCCGGAGGTCTCGCCGCGCGTGTAGCCGGCCATGAAGTAGTTGAAGAGCGCCACGCTCAGCCACACCAGCAGCGGCAGCACGACGGCGTAGGCGACGGCGTCGATGCGGCGCCGGGTCGTCGGCCCGATGCGGGCGCTGAGCACGTCGATGCGGATGTGCTCACCCTGGCGCAGCGTGTAGGCCAGCCCGAGCAGGAAGTGCGAGCCGGTCAGCAGGTAGCCGACCTCGTAGGCCCAGATGGTGGGCGCGCCGAACGCGTAGCGCGCGACGACCTCCCAGGCGGTGGCGAGCACCAGCGGCACGAGCAGCATCGCCGCGGCGATGCCGACCGCCACGACCAGGCGCTCCAGCAAGACGATGAGGCGGTTCAATCGCGACTCCAGTGGATAACGGGGCGGGCCCGCCTCGCAGGCGGACCCTTCCGGCCAGACGACACCCGGATCAGGCGCGCTTGACCTTCACCTTGCGCCAGTCGTCGGCGTCCTTCCAGGCCGCGTCGAACTCGACCTGGCTCTTGTGCACGCGCGCGAACCACTTGTGCTTGTTCTCCTTGGCCGTGGCCTCGGCCCAGTCGAGGCCGATCTTGCGGGCCGTGTACTGGACCTCGTCGTCCAGGTGCACCAGCGTCACGCCCTGCTTCTTGTAGAACTCCATCGCCTTCGCGTCTTCGGCGCCGATGCGCAGGTAGGTTTCCATCGTCACCATCTTGGCGACCACCTCGATCAGCTTCTTGTCGTTGGGGCTCAGCTTGGCCCACACGTCCTTGTTGATCACCAGTTCGAACGGCGCGGTCGGCTGGTGCACGCCGGGGTAGCTGAGGTACTTGGCGACCTTGTAGAAGCCGGGCGACACGTTCTCCCACGGGGTGCCCCACTCGGTAGCGTCGATCGCGCCGCGCTCGAGCATCGGGAACACGTCACCGGCGGCGGTGGTCACCGGCGCGGCACCGAGGTCCTTGGACATCTCCAGCCAGGCACCGGCGGTGCGCAGCTTCAGGCCCTTCAGGTCGGCCAGGCTCTTGACGGGCTTGCGCGAGTGCAGGAAGACCTCGGCGGTACGGATGAACAGCGGCATCGAGATCACGCCGTCCGTGTCCTCGCGGAACTGACGCTGCAGGTCGGCGCCACCGGATTCATAGAGCCAGTGCAGCATGCGCTCGGTGTCGAAGGTGCCGGCGTAGCCACCGAACAGCACCGTCGTCGGGTCCTTGCCCCAGTCGTAGCCCATCCAGGTGTGGCCGCATTCGGCCAGGCCGTTCTTCACCGTCTCGGGCACCTTCAGCGCATTGCCGAGACCACCGCCCGGGAAGGTCTGGATCTTGAAGCGCCCGCCCGAGAAGAACTCCATGCGCTCGGCGAAGGCCTTGGCGCCGATGTCCATGATGGGGCCACCGGCCCAGCCGGTGGCCATCTTCCAGCTGTAGCTCGGACCGGCGGTCTGGGCCAGCGCGCCGGCCGCGGCGAAGAGGCCGGCGCTGCCCAGGGTGACGTTGACGAAATTGCGACGCTTCATGGTTTGTCTCCGTGGGGTTGGATCGATGGCTCTGGCGGCCTGGATCGGGTGCGGTGGCGAGGAGACGGCGCCTCTCGACGCCGCCGGCAGGGCGGTGCGACCTGCTGCCGCAGGCCTCGCACCAGTTTCTGAATACCACTGATGTATTAGTTAAATCCTAGTAATCTCTTTGATGCATGTCAACGCGGGTTTTCCGCCGTGATGGCGGCCGCGAGCCGTGCCGGTTCGGCGCCCAGGACGTTGTGGCCGACGCCCGGCAGCGCCAGCCATTGCGCGCCGGCGATCGCCGCTGCGAGCGCCCTGCCATGCGCGAGCGGGCACTGATCGTCGGTCTCGCCGTGCACCACCCGCGTGGGGCACGCGATGCGCACCGCTCCGACCGACAGGTCGAGGCCGCGCGCCGACTGCCACGACCACGCCACCGCCTCGGCGTCGGCCACCTGCGTCAGTCCCAGGCGCTCCGCGCGCTGTCGCGCCTCGCTGCGCAGGGCGTCGATGTCCGCAGCGTGAAACCAGGTGGCCTCCGGCGGGCCGGCGCGCATCGTGCCCGACACCAGCACCAGCCGCTCGACCGCGCCCAGCCCGTGCAGCGCCGCCATCCGCAGGATCACGCTGACGCCCATGCTCCACCCCGCCAGCACCACCGGCTGGCCGATCGCCTGCAGCAGCTCGTGCAGCAGGCCCGCGTAGTGGTCGAGGTGGTAGTAGCGCTCGATCGGCCCGTCGTCGGCCGTGCGCCAGCGCGGCGAGGCGGCACGGCCCGGCAGGTTGGGCAGCACGCAGCGGTGCGTGTCGGCGAGCCGCTGCGCGACCGGCAACCAGGCCTCGGCCGTGCCCTGGATGCCGTGCAGCAGCACCAGCGGCCGGCCCTGGCCGAACACCCGGCAGTCCAGGCGCCCGAGCAGCGACGGGAACGGTGAGGGCATGGTGTCTCCTATTGATATATTAGTAATGTCTTACTAGTATTGCACGACGCCTTTCCCGCGTCGCCGGGTCGCGTGCCCGTCCGACCCACGAGCCCAGCCGATGCACACCCCAGTCAGCGCCGACGAGACCCTCTACTTCTGCACGCCTTCGCGCGTGCTGCTGGCCGCCGGCGCACGCCATCGCGTGGCCGCGCTGTGCGCCGCGCAGCGTTGGCGCTGCGCGCTGATCGTCACCGACCGCCATTTCTCGGGCCGCACGACGGTGGTCGACGCGCTGGTGCGCTCGCTGGCGGCCGAGGGCCTGGAGTCGCTGGTGTTCGACGGCGGCGAGCCCGACCCGTCGACCGAGCTGTGCGACAGCGCGACCGAGGAGCTGCTGGCACGCCCGGGCGCCGCGCGCATCGACCACGTCATCGCGCTCGGCGGCGGCAGCAACATCGACCTCGCAAGGCACTGTGCCTCACGCTGCCGTTCCGCCGACCGGTCGCGAGCTTCGTCGGCACGACACGCTTCCCCGGCAGCCCGCTGCCGATGCTGGCGATGCCCACCACCTCGGGCACCGGCTCGGAGATCACGCCGGGCGCCATCCTGCTGCAGCACAGCAGCGCCACCAAGGTCGCCGTGATGGGCAATGCGCTGCGCCCGGCGATCGCCGTGATCGACCCGGAGCTCACGCTGAGCTGCCCGCCGAAGGTCACCGCCGACGCCGGACTCGACGCGCTGACGCACGCGATCGAGTCCTACCTGACGATGGACGCCACGCGCTTCGACACCGGGGGCGACGCCGACCCGTCGTACAGCGGCCGCAACCGCCTGACGACGATGTTCGCGCGCGAGGCCATCACGCTGTGCTTCGCGCACCTGCCCCGCGCCTATCACGTGCCCGACGACCTTCAGGCCCGCACCGGCATGGCCTACGCGAGCCTGTTCGCCGCGATGTCCTATGCGTCGGCCGGCCTGAACGCTGTGCACGGCCTCGCCTACGCGCTGGCCGGGCTCACGCACGCCTCGCACGGCAGCACCAATGCCGCCCTACTGCCCTACGTGATGGATGCGCTGCGGCCCTCGCGCCGCGAGGAGCTGGCCGACATCGCCGCGATGGCCGGCGTGCCGCGCGCCGACAGCGATGCGATGGCGCGCCAGGCGTCCGTCCGGACGCGCGCGCTGGTGCAGGAGCTCGGCGTGCCGGCCGACCTGGCCGCGTTCGGCGTGCCGGAGCGTGCGCTCGACCAGCTGGTGCACGACGGACTCGCGGTGACGCGGCTAGCCAGGGCCTATCCCCAACAACCCCCCGAGGCCGACTACGCAGCCATCGTCCGGCGCGCTTATGCTGGTGAACTGTCGGGAATCGAGACGCCATGAAGAAGACTGCGGCCAGGAAGACCCCCAAGGCGACGACGACCCGCTCCCGCACGGCAGGGGCCGCCCACGGCGGCGGCGCCACCGCCACCAAGCCTCGCAGCCTGACCGCCACCGCCTACGAGCTGATCGAGGAGATGATCGTGAAGCTGGAGCTGCTGCCCGGGGCCGCGATCTCCGAGGCCGAGCTGTCCGCGCGACTGCAGATCGGGCGCACCCCGGTGCGCGAGGCGCTGCAGCGGCTGGCACGCGAGCACCTGGTGTCCATCCTGCCGCAGCGCGGCGTGCTGGTGTCCGAGATCGACATCAAGCGCCAGCTGCGGCTCCTGGAGACCCGCCGCGAGGTGGAGCGCCTCGTGGTGCGCTGCGCCGCACGGCGCGCCACCGAGCCCGAGCGCGCACGCTTCGAGGAGCTGGCCCGGGAGTTCGACGCGGCCGGGAAGCAGGACGACGAGACGCGCTTCATCCGCGCGGACAAGGAGTTCAACGACCTGTCGCTGCGCGCCGCGCGCAACGAGTTCGCGGCCGGCGCCATGGGCCTGATGCACGGCCTGTCGCGGCGATTCTGGTACCTGCACTACCGCCAGGCGGCCGACACGCCGTTGATGGCCAAGCTGCACGGGGCGCTCGCGCGCGCGATCTCGCAGCGCGACGAGGCGGCAGCGGCCCGCGCCATGGAAGACCTGATCGACCACAACGAGGCCTTCACCAAGGCCACGGTCAGCACCGACTTCTAGGCCCTAGGGTTTGCGCTGAATTTCGCTCCCGGTCAAGCCGGGCTGCGCGCTGAGACTAGGGCGGCAGCCGCGGCCTCGCTATCGTGCCGTCTCGGGGATCGACCGATCCCGCCACGCCACGCCGACCCGCAGGAGACGCGACATGCTGAAGTCGAAGATCAAGGAAGAGTACGTGCAGATGGACCAGGTGGACTGGAAGCCGTTCCCTGCGGCGTTCTCCACCGGCGGCATCCGCTGGAAACTGCTGCATGTCTCGCCCGAGATGGGCTCGTGGACGGCGATCTTCGACTGCCCGGCGGGCTCGTCGTTCGCGGCGCACGTCCACGTCGGCCCCGGCGAGTACTTCCTGACCAAGGGCAAGATGGATGTGCGCGGCGGCAAGGCCGCCGGCGGCGACACCGCCATCGCGCCAGGCTACGGCTACGAGTCAGCCAACGCACGCCACGACAAGACCGAGTTCCCGGTGGCGAGCGAGTTCTACATGAGCTTCCTCGGACCTCTCACCTTCGTGAAGCCCGACGGCTCGCCGATCGCCGTGATCGGCTGGGAGGACGCGCAGGGCGCCTGGGCGGCGTGAGCCGAAGCTTGCGGGAAGGCGCGCCTCCGGCGCGCGGCACCCCCGGACTTGCACGGGGTGCCGGCCCGCACGTCACCTTGGCGACGCGCGCGCACCGCACGCAGACCTAAGCTGCCACGCCCTGCGCCGGCCGGACATGCCGCGCGCCGGCACCCGGCACTCGAGAAGAACCCAACGGAGGAGTCACCGTGATCCCGAAGCTCGACGTTCTGCGAAAACGATCGCTCGCCGTCCTGGCCGCTGCAGCCGCCCTGCTGCTCTGCACCGGCACGGGCAGCGCCGAGGAGACCGGCAAGAACTGGCCCGACTACCACGGCGACTGGCGCGGCTGGCGCTACAGCCCGCTCGACCAGATCAACCGGAAGAACGTCAAGAAGCTGAAGGTGGCGTGGATCCACCAGCCCGGCGAGATCGCGCAGGGCCTGCAGGCCACGCCGATCGCGCTCGACGGCGTGCTGTACTACAGCGCGTCGAACAACCGCAGCTTCGCGCTCGACGCCGCCACCGGCCGGCAGCTCTGGGAATACATCCCCGAGCTCGACGCGGTGCAGGAGAAGTCGGTGTTCGGTTTCTACAACCGCGGCGTGACGGTCGGCCGCGGCAAGGTCTTCATCGGCGCCTCGGACGGCCACCTGATCGCGCTCGACCAGAAGACCGGCAAGGAACTCTGGAAGGTGAAGCTCACCGACCCCAAGACCTGCCACGGCTGCAACTTCACCTCGCCGCCCATCCTGGCCGGCGACGTGCTGATCGCCGGCCCGACCGGCGGCGACCTGGCGCAGCGCTCCAGGCTCTATGCGCTGAAGGCCGACACCGGCGAGAAGGCCTGGACCATGGAGCTGCTGAAGGACGACCCGAAGAGCTGGCCCGGCGACACCATCAAGGTCGGCGGCGGCGGTGCCTGGCTGCCCGGCCAGTACGACGCGAAGAACGACACCTTCTTCATCGGCACCTCGAACCCGGCGCCGGACTTCAATGCCGAGCTGCGCTCGGGCGACAACCTCTACACCGCGACGGTGCTCGCGCTCGAACCGTCCACCGGCCGCATCAAGTGGCACCACCAGGAGGTGCCGAACGACGCCTGGGATTTCGACTCGGCCTACGAGTTCGTGATGTTCGAGAAGAACGGCCAGGAACTGATGATGCACCTCAACAAGGGGGGCTTCGTCTCGGTCTACGACCGCAAGACCGGCGCGGTGCAGGACGTCTGGCGGATCGCCGAGGAGATGAACTGGATCAAGGGCGTGGACCCGAAGACCGGCGCGCTGATCGGACGCAATCCGCCGAAGTCCGGCCAGAGCGAGGTGTTCTGCCCCAGCGCGCTGGGCGTGCGCAGCTGGAACGCGGGCGCCTACAGCCCGAAGACAAAGCTCTGGTACACGAACGCCTACGAGATCTGCAACCGCGTCGTGATGAAGCAGCAGCCGATCGACCAGCTGGCGTTCTCGCAGGGCTACTACGACGTGGCCGAGCTGGAGATCATCCCGCCGCCGGGCAAGAAGGCGTCCGCACGGCTGGTGGCCCATGACCCGGTGACCGGCAAGCAGGCCTGGCGGCTGGACTTCGAGGCCCCGGGGCTGGCGCATGTGCTGGCCACCGGCGGCGGCCTGATCTTCAACGGCGATCCGCGCGGTCTGCTGTCGGCCTACGACGACCGGACCGGCAAGACGCTGTGGTCCTTCAACGTCGGCTCGGGCATGCGCGGCGGCATCGTCAGCTACTCGGCCGGCGGCAAGCAGTACATCGTCGCGGCGACCGGCTTCGGCTCGCTGTTCCCGGGTTTCGCGTCCATCCCGTGGCCGGAGTTCAAGAACGTGCGCGGCGGCGCGGCGCTGATCGCCTTCACGCTGGAATAGCGCGGATGGACGGGACCTGTCGATGACGAGAATGCGACCCCCTGACACCGCCGGCCCGGCCTGGCGGATCGCCGCGGTTGCGCTGCTGCTCACCGGCCTGTCGACCGCGCAGGCCCAGGAAGCGGCGGCCGTTCCCAGCGCCGAGGAGCTGCGCAATCCGGAGTGGGTGCAGGCCGGCCGCGAGAAGTTCGGCCAGATCTGCGCCTACTGCCACGGCAAGGAAGGCGACTCCGGCAAGAACCGACCGTTCCGCGAGCGTGTCGACTGGGACCCGGTGCAGATCCACGACGTGATCACCAATGGCCGCAAGCGGGGCGCGAACGTGATGCCGGCCTGGAAGGGCTCGCTGTCCGACGAGGACATCTGGCGCATCACGGCCTTCATTCGCTCGCTCGGCGGCCAGCCGCGCGCCCAGCCCTAGCGGATCCGCACCGCCGCCCGGCCGGGGCGCCCCATGGGTTTCCCTCTCGTGCCGCGGCCGGAATCTCACTACGCTGCGCCGGAGCGCCGGCCGTTGCCGCGCCAGGAAACCGACATGGAAGCGAGCGCCTCGCCGACCGTCCCCGCCTCGTTGCCCGAGCCGCCCTGGTGGTCGACCACGGACGTGGCCCTGGCCGACCGCACCGACGCCTGGGAGGCCGCGCTGAGCGACAACTTCCGCCGCTGGCAGGTGCCGGACCGCGTGGCACCGGAGTTCAACGCGCGTCTGCGGCACCGCGATGTGGCCGGGCTGCGCGTGGTCGAGTGCCTCTGCGACCCCTGCGGCGGGCGCCGGCTGCCGCGCCATGTGAGCCAGGAAGGGGCGGCCTACATCGGCGTGCAGATCACCCGTTCGGGGCGCGAGTCGCTGCGTGCCGGTGACGAGCGCGTGGCCGTCGGGCCGGGCGATCTGGTCATCTGGACCAGCGACCAGCCGATGGAATTCACGGTGACCGAGCGGCTGCACAAGGTCTCGCTGATCCTGCCGTGGGACGACGTGAAGGAGCGGCTGCCACGCACCGGGCGCTTCCGCGGCACGGTGCTCGACAGCCGTTCGGGCATCGGCGCGGTGCTGTACTCGCACATCGAGTCGCTGGCCTCGCAGCTCGAGGATCTGGAGGCGGGCGAGCTGAGCGCGGTGCGGCGCGCCACCGTCGAGCTGCTGACGGCGGCGATGTCCTGCCGCCTCGAACCGGCGCCGCGCGGCCTGTCGCTGCAGCAGCTCAAGCGGGTGCAGGACTACATCCTCGACCATCTGCAGGACGAGACGCTGACGCCGGGCAGCATCGCGCAGGCGCACCACATCTCGCCGCGCTACCTGCACCTGCTGTTCGGCAAGACCGGGCAGAGCGTGTCGGCCTACATCCGCCAGCAGCGTCTCGAGCGCTGCGGCGAGGCGCTGAGCAACCCGTCCTACCGCGAACACAGCGTGGCCGAGATCGCCTACCAGTGGGGCTTCACCGACCCGGCGCACTTCAGCCGCGTCTTCAAGCAGCATTTCGGCCATCCGCCGGGGCATTGCCGCCGCTGACAAGCGCAGCGAGTCCGGGGTCCGTGCGCCCCCGTCCTACACGCCGACGAGCACGCTGCCGGCAGACAGGGGCCGGCGCCCCCGGCACCATCTTTCCATCGGTCGGGCGTCCGGCATCCCGCGGGGCGCCGCCGACCGTTTGCATGGATGGAAGGATTCGCCAATGAACAACGACCAACTGAAGGGCCGCATCGAGCAGGCCAAGGGCAAGGTCAAGGAAGTCGCGGGCAAGGTCGTCGGCAGCGAGAAGCTCGAGACCGAGGGCCGCGTGGACCAGGTCACCGGCAAGACCCAGGCGTCCTATGGCGATGCCAAGGAAAAGGCCAAGGACCTGATCGACAAGACCTGATCGCGCCGGCGCACGATGAATCTCGATTCACTGCATCCGTACGCGGCGCTGCACCCAGGCGCGACAACGGCTCGTCGGCCCATCGCGCGCGTCTCGCTGACGCCGTTCCGCGCCGCCGGTGGGGTCGTGCGCCCGCCTCAGCGGTGCGCAGAACTCCCGTCGCCGCCGGCGTCGCACCCGCCACCGCCGGAGGTGATTCCACCCGCACCGCCGCGCCCGGACGTGCAGCCGCCGGAGATCACCGACCCGCCCCCCTCCGACGTGCCTCTGCCGGTGCGCGAACCGCCTGGCATGCCGCCACCGATGGCCACCGCGGCCTGACCGGCGGCGCCCGCCACGCGTCCGCTCAGGCGCCAGTGCGTGCAGCGAACCAGTCGCTCACGCCCGCGCGCTGGCGGGCGTCGAGGTGAAGACCGAGCTTGGACCGCCGCCAGAGGGCGTCGTCGGCCGTCACGGCCCACTCGTCGCGCTGCAGATGGGCCAGCTCGGCTTCGTGCAGCCCGGGAGCGATCTCGAGCCCCAAGTCGTCCAGGCAGCGGGCCTCGCCCAGCCAGTCCGTCGCACGCGTGCCGTAGGCGCGAGCCAGCCGAAGGGCCAGCGGCGTCGGCAGCCAGGCGTGCCGATGCCCGAGCGCCTTCACGAAACGCTCGAAGTCCTCGGCCGGCGTGCCCGGCGGCATGCCGGTCCAGGCCGACAGGTCCCCGCCGGGCAGCACTGCCGACGCAGTCCACGCGGCGCGTTCGTCGCCGAGCAGGCGCCCGATGGCGCCCGCCGCTTCCTCGGCCAGCTTGCGGAAGGTGGTGATCTTGCCGCCCCAGACCGTGAGCAGTGGGGCGCCGTCGGCGTGCGTCTCGAGCAGGTAGTCGCGCGTCACGGCGCTCGCCTCGTCGCCGTCGGCCTCGTCGAGCAGGGGCCGCACGCCGGCATAGGACCAGCGCACGTCGCCTGGCACGACCGGGCGCGCGAAGTAGCGGCTGACCTGCTCGCACAGATAGGCGATCTCGGCCTCGCTGGCGACGGCGTCGCCGGGGTCACCGTGCAGTTCGACGTCGGTGGTGCCGATCAGCGTGAAGTCTCGCTCGTAGGGGATGGCGAAGACGATGCGGCGGTCCGGGTTCTGGAACAGGTAGGCGTGCGCGTGGTCGAACAGCCGCGGCACGACGATGTGGCTGCCCTTCACCAGCCGCAGCTGGCGCGTGGCGAGTGCTTCGCCGTGCGCCGACACCACCGTGTCGCGCAGGAAGCTCGCGGCCCAGGGACCGGCCGCGTTGACCAGCGCGCGGGCCTGCCACTCCACCGCCG
>NZ_AZND01000061.1:0-17896 GCF_000576205.1 Methylibium sp. T29
AATGGAACCGCAGCGCGGATCAACTGCGCCGGCTGCTGACCCGCGGCGAGGTCGAGTCGGATCGCGACGGCGTGGCGATCTTCGTGACGGTGGCCGCCTACGAGGCCGCGGGCGGCCACCTGCGGCGCGACCTGTTCAGCGACGACGGCAAGGCCTACCTGCAGGACGCCGCGCTGCTCGAACGACTGGCGCTGGACAAGCTTCAGCAGCCGGCCCGCGAGGTAGCCGCCGAAGGCTGGAAGTGGGTCGACGTGCGGGCCCAGTATGTCTACGAGGACTACCAGCGTCACAGCGAGGTGCGCCGCGCATGTCGCGCGCCGAACGCCGACGAGGCGGCGCGCCATGCGCAACTCGAAGCCGAACTGGAGACGCTGCACGCGCGCATGGAGGCGATCTCGGACGACGACGGCGACGAGAACGAGTACGCCGCGCTGGAAACCGACGACGAGCGGCTGCAAACCGAACTGAGCACCATCGACGAAGCGCTGGCGGTGTTTCCGGCGGACCTGATGGCGCTGGCGGGCTGCGTGGTGTTCGTGGGAGCGCGGGGGACAGTCGAGGTCAAGCGCGGGCTGGTCCGGCCGGAGGATCGTGATGCGGTCGTGCAGGCCGCGCGGCAGGCCACGAGCGGCGAGCCGACCACCGGCACTGCCCTCGTGAGCCTGCCCAAGGGCGGCGCCCGCGCGGTGCATTCCGAGAAGCTGATGCGCAGCCTGACCGCGCACCGCGTCGCGGCGATCCAGGCCGAACTGCTGTTGCGGCCCGACGTGGCCCTGGCCGCGCTGACAGCTCATCTGGCCGCGAAGCTGCTCAAGGACGGCTTCCACCGCTACCGCGGCGGCGACGATGCGCTCACCGTCAGCGCGAGCGAGACGCACGACGCCTGCGGCGCGAGTCCGCGGACATGGCCGAGGCCGAAGCCTGGAAGCTGATGGAGCAGACGCGCGTCGAGTGGACCGCGCGACTGCCGGCCGACGGCGCGGCCTTGATGCCCTGGCTGCTGGCGCAGGAACGCCCGACCGTGATCGGACTGCTGACCTTCCTCGTCGCCGCGAGCGTCACCGGGGTCGAAGGCACCGAGCGCGAACGCCAGAGCACGGACGCGCTGGCCCAGGCGCTGGCACTCGACATGCGGCGCTGGTGGAAGGCCAGTGCCGCCTCGTACTTCAACCATGTGTCGAAAGCGACGACGCTCGCCGTGGTGACCGAGGCCGCGGGTGCCAACGCCGCCGCGCCGCTGGCCGGGCTGAAGAAGGATGGCGCTGCGGCAGGTGCCGAGCAGGCGCTGGCCGCGACGGGCTGGCTGCCGCGGTGCCTGCGGACCCCGCCGCAACGGTCCGAGACGGGGCGCGCGCGGCTTGACGGCGGGGACATGGAAGCTGAGCCCGGGGATGCGCCGCAGGACGAGGAAGCCCTCGACGAAGGCGCCCGTTGATCGAGGGCCGGGACGGTGGGCACTAGTGAAGCACGCCTCTCGGGTGCGGCAGGGCCGTGACGGGGTCCGGCATCAGCGGCACGGCGAACAGGTCGTGGTCGCCGGGGATGTCGAACGGCGCGATCTCTCCGCTCATGTGCCGCAGCAGGCCCGGCAGATGATCGAGCATCCATCGCTTGGCGGCGTGGCGAGCCGCTGGCGTCGCCCGCGGAAGCCACGGGCACCAGATGCCGAACGGTGTCTGGCGGATGTCCAGCTCGAGCCCCACGGTCGGCCGGCGTATCGCCGCAATGGCGAACTTGGCGAATGCCGCGCGATCCTCCTCGACATAGCCGAAGGCGGTGACCATCGCCCCGGCCCAGAACGCCGCGCGTGCTGCGTCGTCGAGCAGGGCGGGCACGATCAGCTCCCAGACCAGGCTGCCGCCGATATCCCATTCGAGCAGCCACAGCGTGGGACTGAAAGCCCGAATCCCGGCCCGCTCCATCGGCGGCAACTGGTGCGCCAGGTTGGCGGGCGTCCAGGGACTCACCAGCGGTGAGTCGGTGTAGATGCCGTTCAGCGACTCCGGATCGTGACGGCCAGGGAGCCTCTCGAACAGCGCATGGTCGTGCGTGACCGCCGCCGCGACACCATCGCGCAGCGCCCTGGACCAAACGCGGGCCAAGGGCTCGCACCGCACGGCCGGCAATGCGGGCTTGTCGAACAGATCGGGGGCGATGGGCGCATCCGCGTCGAACGGCATCGGCAGCGCCGGCGGGAGGCTGAAGGGCAGCTTGTAGGGCTTCATGGTGTCCTCAGAGCGTGGAAGTGGAGGGGGTGGCCACCGGCGGGGCGTCGAGTTCGGCGGTCGCAGGCGCGGCCACATCGGCCGGCGAGCCGGCTGGCGGTTTTGTGCGCATAACGGCGGTCTGACCTAAATAGCAGATATGTGCAGCTACACATATCGCGTATTTAGGTTCGTCCGCCGTTATGCGCAGCAAGGGCCTCAAGCCGAGCGAGCCACCTATGACGTAGGCCATCCCGACTGCGCATAACGCTTCCAAGATCGTCCTCCCCGGTGGCCGCTGTGGCCGCCGCCAACGAGGAGACGATCATGGATTCGCTCAACTCCAATGGATCCGGTGCACTGGCGCTGGAGACGTTGTGCCAAGGCGCTGCGCAAGAACTGCTGATGCGCAGCTACACCATCCGCACCATCAATCGCTACAAGCGGGTGTGGGAGCAACTGGCCAACTTCGCCCGTGCCCAAGGCCTGCCTGCCGAGTACACGCGTGAACTTGCCATGCGCTTCGAGCAGACGTACGGCGTTCGCGACGGGGAGGTGCTCAAGCTCGGCCAACAGTGGCGGCGGCACTTGGTCTTCGGCATCAGGGTGCTCGACGACTTCGCGCGCACTGGCACCATCAGCCGCTTCGTGGTGGAGACCACCGGGCTTCGCGTACCGGTGGGCATGCACAAGGCCCTGCGGGAGTACGAGCAGTACGCCCGGGAGCGGCGGCATCTTCGGCCCAGCAGCCTGGCCGAGCGCATGCACGACATCGCGGTCTTCCTGGACTTCCTGCGCACTCGCGGCCTGGAGACGCTGGACACCCTGCAGGCCGAACACCTCAGCGCCTTCGTTCAGACCCGGACGGGCTGGAAGCCGATGACCGTCGCGTGCGTCTCGTCCAGCGTGAGGCTGTTCCTGCAGTTCCTCTTCATGCGCGGCGCCCTGCCGCGTGACCTCAGCGCCGCGATCCCAACCGTTCGACTGGCCAGCAATGCCAAGGTGCCGTCGGCGTGGGAGCCGGGACTGGTCGAGCGGCTGCTTGCCGCGGTCGATCGCAGCTCACCGAAGGGCCGGCGTGACTACGCCATCTTGATGCTCGCCGCACGCTTGGGTCTGCGCCTGGGCGACATCAAGCACCTGACGCTCGACCACCTGCACTGGACCACGTCCACCATCGAGATCGTGCAGAACAAGACGGGTGAGCCGCTGGTCTTGCCGCTGATCGAGGAGGTCGGCGCCGCACTCATTGACTACCTGCGAGCTGGGCGACCACCGGTAGAGCACCGACATCTGTTCACTAACCTGACGCCACCGTTCGCGCCGATCCGCGAGAACGACCGGCTCCACCGCGTCGTGGCGTACTGGCGGGAACTGGCCGGGATCAAGTTCAAGGCGCCACAGCGTCAGGGCCTGCACTCGCTGCGCCACACCCTTGCCACCCGGCTGCTTGGTGCTCAGACGCCGTTCCCGGTCATCTCGGCCGTGTTGGGGCATGCCTCGCCAGCAACGACCTTCATCTACGCCAAGGCCGATGTGGAGACGCTGCGCATCGCAGCCATCGATCCGGAGGAGGTGTGCCATGGCCGCGCCTCGTAAGCCCGCGACATTCACCGGTCACAGCCCCTTGGCCCCACTGATGGCGCAGTTCATTCAGGAGAAGCGAGCCTGTGGCTATCGCTACAACGTTGGCGCATGGAGCCTGTGCCGACTCGACGCCCATCTGTGCCGCCAAGGCTTGCAGCAAGTCGAGTTGCTGAGGTCCGTGACCTCATCGTGGTTGGCCAAGCAGCCGCACGAGACCGGCAAGACCCAGCGCGATCGTATCAACCTGGTTCGCCACTTCGCTCTGTTCATGCGCCGGCTCGGCCTTCCCGCCGACGTGCCAGATCAGGCCGTCGGCGCCAAGGAGTCGAAGTCGTTCCTGGCACGCGTGTTGACGCACGAGGAAGTCCGCCGATTGCTCGAAGCCGCTGACCGGATCGAGCCGATGGCGTCGACCCACCTACGCCACATCGTTCTGCCGGAGCTGCTGCGCGTGCTGTACGGATGCGGCCTTCGCCTCGAAGAGGCGCTGAGCCTGCGCATGCGCGACGTCGACCTGCTCCAAGGCGTGCTGCACATCAACGACACCAAATTCCGCAAGGACCGCCTGGTGCCGCCGGCCCGGCCACTGGTCGCTCGTCTGCAGAAGTACACGGCCGCGCTGGGGCCACGCTCGGACGACGAGTACTTCTTCCCTTCACCGCGCGGCGGCCGACTGGACGGTGGCGGCGTGTACTGCAATTTCAGGGACCTGCTGCACCGATGCGGCATCGGCCACGGCGGCCGAGGCGAAGGGCCTCGGCTTCACGACCTGAGGCACACCTTCGCCGTGCACACGCTGCTGCGCTGGTACCGCGAGGGCGCCGATCTGCAGGCCAGGATGCCGGTGCTGGCCACCTACCTCGGCCACGCCTCGATCGACGGCGCCCAGGACTACCTGCAGATGACCGCCGAGCTGTACCCGGAGATCGTCTCGCGATCGGACGCCGCCTTCAGCGACGTCATTCCGCGCAGGCCCTGGAGGTCGTCATGAAGCCGACCGACCTCTCCCTGCACGTGACGAACTTTCTCACGCGCTATCTCGCCGGCCAGCGCAACCTGAGCCCGAACACGATCAAGGCCTACCGCGATGTGTTCACGCTGGTGCTGCGCTTCGGCCGTGACGGCCGCGGCATCGCCGTCGAGCGCCTGTCCTTGGCCTACATCGACGTGGCCTTTGTCGAGGCGTTCCTCGATCACCTGGCGCAGGAGCGGAAGTGTTCGATCCGTACGCTGAACCAGCGGCTGGCCGTGCTGCACGCGTTCTTCCGCTACGTGCAGTCGGAGGTACCGGAGCGGATGTTGCAGTGCCAGAAGATCATGCGATGCCGCTGCGGCGCCACGTCCAGGTGCCGGTGGCCTACATGTCCAAGGACGAGCTGACGCAGGTGCTGGCGCACCCCGATCCGACCACGCCGGCCGGCCGGCGCGACGCGGTGATGCTCAGCGTGTTGTACGACACCGGCGCCCGGGCGCAAGAGTTGATCGATCTGAACGCACACGACGTGCGCCTGACGACGCCGGCCCAGGTGCGGCTCCTGGGCAAGGGACGCAAGGTGCGCGTGGTGCCCCTGATGGACGCCACGGCTCGGCTGCTGCGCGACCATCTGCGGGAGAACGATCTTGACCGGCCCGAGCGAGGCCATCTGCCTCTGTTCCAGAACCGCCAGGGCTGGCGCTTGTCGAGGTCGGGCCTGCGGTACCTGCCGCACTGCCACGTGCAGGCCGCCCGGTCGGCGGTCCCCGGCTTCACGCAGAAGATCAGCCCCCACAGCATGCGGCACACGAAGGGCATGCACCTTCTGCAGAGCGGCGTGTCGCTGGAGATGATCCGCGACTTCCTCGGGCACGTGGACGTGAAGACGACGCAGATCTACGCCAGGGCGAACCTGGAGATGAAGCGACGCGCGCTGGAGAAGGTGGCTGGCGAGTCGCCATCGGCGGCGTTGCCGTCCTGGCAGCAGAGCAAGTCGCTGCTGGACTGGCTGCGCTCGCTGTAGGCCGGCGCCAGGCCTGCCTCGCAGACCCAGCAGGGGCTGGGCTGCGAGGTGTTATGCGCAGACGGGGTCTCCGGGTTCCTTGGGAGTCGGGGCCGTCCGGTCCTTGCTGCGCATAACCGCGGACGAACCTAAATACGCGTTCGTGATCTGCGGCCGACCGTGGCCGAGCAGGGCGGACACGTGTTGCCGCGCGGCGCTGTCGGCGTCCGCCGCGACTCCCTGGCCGCCGGCCACCGGGGGCAGCGAGCCGGTCAGCTCGGTGTAGCGGTTGGCGGCGAACTGGTGTCGCAGGCCATGCGGAACCACGCGCAGATCGCGCTTCGTGATGCCGAAGCGCTCCATCACGTAGCGCAACCGGCGCAGCGCCTGAACCAGCGTCAGGTTCGGGTCGCCGACGCTGCCCTGCGTGCCTTTGGCGACGTGGCAGGCGTAGGTGACCGCATGGCGGCACAAGGCATCGTCGATCGGCACGTAGCGCTGCCGCCCGCCTTTCGTGCCGCGGTGGGTGTCGAGGTACTGGACCGTTCCGCTCCAGTCCTCCCCATCCGATCCTGAATCGCCCTTTGCCTGGCGCGCCGTCGCCACGTCGACGTGCGGACGCAGCATCAGGCTCTCCTTGAACCGCAGCCCGAAGGCGAGCATCAGCCAGAGGCTTGCCGCCGCGTGCACGTCGTAGTCCTCGACATCGCGGATCACCGACGCGACATCGATGCCCAGGGCGCGCCACGACTTGTCGTTCGTCGTGATGCCGCTACGGCGGTACAGCGCGGGGTCGTCGAAGTACGCCCGGATGGGCTTGAGCAGCTTGGGCTTGCCGATCCAGCGGGTGAAGGTCTTGAGGTGCGAGTAGTACGTCGGGATCGTGCCCGGCGCCAGGCGGCCGGCCTTGGCTTCGGCGCACCAGTGCGCCAGCACGAAGTCGGCATGGCGACCGCTGAACGAGCGCGGGTCGAGCTTGAAGGCCTTGACCGGGTTGTGGTGCAGAAACCGGAACACCCACACGCAAAGCCGGCCACGCGACTGGGCGGTGCGATGCCCGATGTTCTTGGCCTTGACCGCGTGCTGCCAGTTGTACCGGCGCAGGATCAGCGCCAGCACGTGCATGCACCGCTGCGGCTGCAGCGGCAGGGTGTCGAGATCGACGGTGAGCGGATCGGTTTGGGACATGGCGACCTCCGGGTGCCGGTGAATCGAAATTGACGGCCCGTTGAGAGACCGACAGGTGCCGAGCCAGGCATCGAGTCGGTTGCGCGTCCCCCACGCGCGGTTGCCTCGGGTTCGGACGGCAGCACCGTCCAGGCCTTCGTAAAAGTGATCGCCTTGCACACGGTGCGTACACGCGTGGCTGTCCGCTCGGGGCGGACCGCGACGCCAACTCGGCAGGGGCCGAGGGCGGGCGCGGCATGGTGTGCGGGCGTCACCCGTACGTCGGCCCATCGAGGGGCCGCACGCGGACGTTCAACCGGACCGAAAGGCACCACCGCAGCCAACGCGGTGGGCGGTCCGTTCACGCAGGTCCCACGGATACCGGTCAAGCCGGTGTGCCGTGGGTCGCGGTCGCTCGAGGCGGCCGCGGCGCGTGATGCTGGAACGTCGGGGGAAAGGAGGCGGGTGCCTGTGGGCACGCCGCAATCCACGGCCTCGGGGGCCATGGCGGCTGGTGGGTGAACTTGGCGGATCGAGTCCGCATGGATCCGGGGCTCTTAGCCCTCGGCGACCGAGGTCACCGTACTGATGGGCTTCCTTCGACGCAGCGACTGTGCACTGTGCCCGGTGTGGAAGCTACCGGCTTGACGCACCGCAATCATGTGCCAGCGCGACGCGGACCTCAAGCTCGAAATGTGCCGATTAGCGCGCCGTGATCGAGGTCGGCTCGCAGAGCGAGAGGGGTTGACAAGCCTTCTTCCTACCTCTGCCTCCGAAGGACCAGGACAGGAGTGTCTGGCGGGCCATTCGCGCGACTGCGGCACTTGACGGGACCGAGTCGGGTGCGACCGTGGAGCGACTTGCGGAAGCACCGGTGCGGCGGCGGCGAGGTGGGAGTGCAGCGAGAGCCGCGTTCCACCGAGGTCGTCGTGGCGCGCGACCTGATCGCGATAGCGCGCCGGGTTGGACGATCTTCCGCCTGGAAGCGAGCCATCGGCCGTCCGATGCTGGGCGGTCTTCACTGAACCTGTTGGAGGAACTCCATGACAGCAGTCGTCAGAGCCATCGACGTCGGCTTCGGCTACACCAAGTTCACGGTCGGCGGGAGCGCCTCGGACATCCGCTGCGCCCGCTTCCCTTCACTGGCCTGCCTCAGCACGCGTGACCCGTCGGCATCGCTGGGCGCGGAGCGCCGTCGGACCTTCGCGATCCCGATCAAGGGCGTCTTCTACGAGGTCGGCCCCGACGTGGTCCTCGCGGGCGACGGATTCCGCGCCACGCAGATCCACCACCGCTACATCGACACGCCGGAGTACCTGGCACTAGCCCGCGGCGCCATGCGCTCGATGAGGGTCGAACACATCGACCTGCTCGTGGTCGGCCTGCCCGTGGCGACCTTCGCCGCCGACAAGGCCGCGCTCGAAAAGCTGATGACCGGCCGGCACGACGTGGGCGGTGGCAAGACCGTCCACGTGCGCAAGGCACTGGCGATGGCCCAGCCGCATGGCGCGCTGATCGACTATGCGGACCAGCACGACCGCGTGCTCGCGATGCAGGACGAACAAGTCTGGTGATCGACCCGGCTCTCGCACCTTCGACTGGTTGGTGGCGCGCGGCATGAGGCTGTCGCACAAGCGCAGCCACTCCGTCGACCGCGGCGTGGCCGACATCCTGAACCTCATCGCGGACGACGTCAGCGTGGAGATCGGCTCTACCTACACCGGCCTGGACAGCATCGACCACGCGCTGAGGACCGGCAAGGCGTTGAACGTGTACCAGAAGACCTATCAGCTCTCACGCATGAAGCCGATGGTGGAGAGCATCGCCCGACAGGCCGTCGCGGCCATGATGCGGCGCATCGGCCCCGCCTACGACGTGCGCAACGTGATCCTGGTCGGCGGCGGTGCGTTCCTGTTCCGCAAGGCGGTCATGCAGGCGTTCGCATCGCACGAGGTGCTGGAGGTCAAGGAGCCGATGTACGCCAACGTGCGCGGCTATCAGATCGCAGGTTCCAACTATGTGGCTGCGGCCACGCAGGGCACGGGCGTTGTGGTGGCGGAAGGGGGCAGGGCATGAGTGCCGTCGACACGAAGACAGATCAGAGCGTCCGGCTGCTTTTCGAACTGTCGCGCGACGACAACCCGCGGCTGTTCGACGACCTGATGCGATTCAACAAGGGGCCCAAGCGCGTCAATCGGCTGCGATTCCTCGCCCATGAGGGCCTGCTGGCACAGCAGTGGACTTTGGGCATGACCATTCAGGTGCCGGTGCCGATGGCGGCCGCGCCAAAGGCGCTACGGCATGTCGGCGTGGACCCAGCTGTGGCGCGCCAGACCAGCCAGGCGTTCGAGGTCAGCGCGGGCGGAGCGGAGGATTGATGCGGCGCCAGCGCAAGGCGAAGCGCGCGGTCAGCGCGTCAGCGTTATCGCAGATGGCAGTCTGCGAGCAGTTGTTCGTGTTCGAGCACTTCGAGGGAAAGCGCCCAACGCGCGAGCAGAGGGCGGCCCTGCAACGTGGGCTGCGGGTGCACCGGAAGTTCGCGTCGGAAGGGGAGTCGGAAGCAGCGCGGGTCGGCCGCTGCTTCATTGCCACGCATGTCTTCGGCGAGGGGCCGGAGACGCGAGTTCTGCGGCAATTCCGCGATCGGTTCCTGCGTCACACGCGCGCGGGCCGACGTGTGATCCTCGGGTATTACAGCGTGGCCCCCTTGATCTGCCGGGCCATGGCGCGCGAGCCGAGGCTGCAGGCTGTTGTTCGAACGGTGCTGAAGCCATTGGTGTGGGTAGCCTCACTCAGCCTTGACGTCTCGGAGGGCAGACGTGTCAGATGAGGTTTGGTACGCGGTTCTGGTCGTTGCAGCAGTCTTCGCCGGCGTCTGGGCGATTGTTCGCGGAAAGCGCGGCCGGCATGTCCGCGCAGAGGACTTGCTGCCAGAGCAACTTAAAGACGACGCCCTTGTCTACGTGGAGCGTACGTTTCGGTCCCGAGAGCACCCGCTTATGGTGGCGAGAGTCGATCGGGCGTACCGAAGCCGCCGAGGGCAGATCACCCTTGTGGAGCTGAAGACCCGGGCGCAAGTCAAGGCGTACCCTTCGGACGTCGTCGAGCTGTCGGCACAGCGACATGCGTTGTCGAGCGAGACCGGTGAACAGGTCTCGCCGGTGGCCTTCGTCGTCGTGGAATCGAATGGCGTACGCACACCGCTGCCGGTGCGTCTGCTGTCTCGAGACGTGGTTAGAGCCCTTGCACGAAGGCGCGAGCAGCTTCTCAACGGACTGCGTACGCCGCGCTTTACTTCTCACCCGCGGCTGTGTGCCGGCTGTTCCTATCGGAAACGCTGCCATCCTGGTCGGATGTCTGTGGACGGGCATGGCTTTTCGGAGGTACCAACGAGGCGGGTTCTCGGACCTGGAGACTGATCGCCTCGAGCACGCCAGCCCAGCGCTCCAGTGCGTGCTTCCGTTCCGCGAAGTAGTCGTACTGGTTGTAGATGCCCTCGACATCTCGCACCTTGTGATTCAAAGCGCGTTCCGCGACGAAACGGTCGACCCCGAGCGCGGCCAAGTGCGTGCGCGCCGTCCTTCGCATGTCGTGCACGGTGAAGTGCTCAACGTCGACCAGTTCAAGTCGCCGCAAGGCCACGATCAGGGTGTCGGGGCTGACGTGCTCGAACCGGTTCTTTCGGGGGACACCGGCCTTCATGTGGACGAGGCGACGTGCCGGAAACAGATATGCGCTGCCCGCGGCGTGCACCTGAAGTTCACGTAACCAGGAAACGACCAGCGGCGCAAGCGGGATGTCGATGGCCGTGCGCTTCTTCGTGCGCGAGGGCTGCAGGCGCCAGACCCCTACGTCGAGATCGAACTCGCCCCACCGGGCCGACAGCAGTTCCATCTTGCGCACGCAAAGCGCCAGCAAGAGCCAGATCGACAGCTCGTTGACGCGCCCGAAGTTGAGGGTCATGCGCATCGCGCGAGCTAGCTTGATGAGTTCGTCCCGATCGAGCCACCGCCCCCGCGGAATTTCCGTTCCCCCAGCGTCCGACTGCTCAAATCCGCTCGCGGGGTTGACCTCGATCCAGCGCTGCTTGACAGCGAAGTGGAACATGCGGAACAGGTAGCGCAGGGCGTCGTTCGCGACGGTCGGCGCTCCCTTTGCAACGATCCGAGTCAGCACGTCGTCGATGTGAGAAGGGCGGATCTGATCGACCGACAGCCGCCCGATCACCGGGTTGATGTGCAGGCGAATGACCCGTTCGACCACCTCGGGGTACTTGTATCGGGGAAGGATGTGACGCTGGTACCACTGTTGTCCGAGCGAACGGACATCGGCGCGATCGGCAGCCGCTTGCTTCTCGGCGCGTTTGGCGACCGCAACGTCGACGCCTTGCTGGAGCTGCACCCGGTCTCGCCTGGCGAGCTCGCGGGCGTCCTTCAAGGAGATGTCGGGATAGCGGCCGAGCACCTTCTCCTTGTTCTTCCCGGCCCACCGGTACCTCAGGACCCAGGAGGCCTTGCCGAGCCGGGCCCCGGCCTCGGTAGCGAAGAAGGTAAGGCCTTCGCCGATACCCTTGTCGACGGGCCCGGCGGCGAGCCAGCCTTCAGTGTCTTGTCCGTAGCGGTCCCAGTCATCGCGCGGCCTCCAGCCCGATCCGTGGGGGAAAATCGGGAGGCGTCGCGCGCCTCGGGGGCGGATGCGTTCCCCCCACGTTTTCCCCCACACAAAACATGCGCTTCACTGGGAAGTCCTGCTACCTCCTGGCACTACGTTCCACACGAAATCAACGGCTTACGAGGCCCTTTGGGGTGGCATCGCACCCCTTGAACCACTACTCGATGTTCTGCACCTGCTCGCGCATCTGCTCGATCGCGACCTTCATCTCCACGGAGATCTGCGTCAGCTCCAATGCGGCCGACTTCGAGCCCAGCGTGTTGGCCTCGCGCTGCAACTCTTGAATCAGGAAGTCCAGGCGCTTGCCGAGCTCGCCACCGGCCTTCAACAGACGTTCGATCTCGTCGAGGTGGGCGCCGAGCCGCGCCAGCTCCTCGGCCACGTCGATCCGGATGGCATAAGCGGCCGCCTCGTTCAGGGCGCGTTCCTGCAGTGCCTGCTGCGGCAGGGTCTGCGCAGCACCGCTCGATGCCAGGGCTTCCTGCCAGCGCTCCAAGAAGCGTTGCTGCTGGCGCTGCACCACCTGCGGCACCAGCGGCTGGGCATCGCTGGCCAGCTGCCGCACGCGGTGGACGCGCTGCATCAGCACCACAACGAGCTTCTCGCCCTCGCGCGCGCGCGCTTCGACCAGCCCCGTCACGGCGCGCCGGGCGGCATCGAGCGCCGCGTCGTCGAGCCGCACCGCCGGCGCCGCGCCGCGGCACCACTGCAGCACCTCGTGCACCGTCAGCGGCGGGGCGTTCGGCAGCCACGATTGCACGGTGTTTTCCAGGCGCGACAGCGTGTGCAGCTGATCGGTCTGCGGCTGGGGCCAAGCGGTGCCGGCGTCGTCCCGCGTCGCGAGCCGCAACTCGATCTTGCCGCGCCGCAGCTGGCCGGTGATCAGCTCACGCAGCGCCGGTTCCAGCGCGCGCATTTCGTCAGGCATGCGAAATGCGATGTCCAGGAAGCGGCTGTTGACCGAGCGCAATTCCACCATCACCCCGGCGAACGGACCGTGCCCGCTCTCGCTGGCGTTTTCCCCTGTGGCGGAGGCCCCGGTCGATGCGCTTGCATAACCGGTCATGCTGTAAACTGCCATCGAACTTATCGCATTGCAAAATCCGATTATGTCAAAGCTGAAACCCGCGCCACTGCCTGCGGGCACCGTGGTCGGGGGTTACCAGGTCATCAAGAAGTTGGCGGCCGGCGGCTTTGGTGTCGTCTATCTCTGCGAAGACAGCGAGCGGCGGCTGATCGCGCTGAAGGAATACCTGCCCGCCTCGCTGGCCGAACGTTCGGTGGGTGAACTCACGCCCCGAGTCAAACCCGAGAAGCAGCCGCTGTACCGCCTGGGCTTGAAGAGCTTCTTCGAGGAAGGCCGTTCGCTCGCGCAGATCAGCCACCCGAGCGTGGTCTCGGTGCTGAACTTCTTCCGCGAGAACGAGACCGTCTACATGGTGATGAACTACCTGCAGGGCGACACCCTTCAGGACTTCATCGTCACGGCACGCGACCTGAAGCGCGACAAGGTTTTCAGGGAATCGACGATTCGTTCACTGTTCGACGAGATCCTCCGTGGACTGCGCATCGTGCATCAGCACAAGATGCTGCACTTGGACATCAAGCCGGCGAACATCTTCATCACGAACGACAACAAGGCGGTCATGCTCGACTTCGGCGCGGCCCGCGAGGTGCTGTCGAAGGAAGGCAATTTCATCCGTCCCATGTACACGCCGGGTTTCGCTGCGCCTGAGATGTACCGGCGCGATGGCACGCTCGGCCCCTGGACCGACATCTACGCGATCGGCGCGTGCATCTACGCCTGCATGCAGGGCTATCCGCCGAACGACGCGCCGCAGCGCATCGAGAAGGACCGCCTCGGGCTTTCGCTGTCGCGCTTGCGCAATGTGTATTCCGACAACCTGATCGAAGTCACCGAATGGTGCATGTCGCTCGACCCGCTGTCGCGCCCGCAGAGCGTGTTCGCGCTGCAGAAGGAACTGGCACGCGAGACCGAGCGCCGCTATACCAAGCTCAGTTTCAGCGAGCGGCTGAAGCTGCAGCTCGAAAACATCAAGACCGGCGCGAAGGCGTGAGGATCGCCGCATGAGGTTCTCCGTCTACCAGATCAGCCGCAAGGGCGGCCGCGAGAAGAACGAAGACCGCATGGGCTATTGCTACACGCGGGATTCGGGGCTGTTCGCGCTGGCCGACGGCATGGGAGGGCACCCGGAGGGCGAGGTCGCCTCGCAGCTCGCGCTGCAGACGCTGGCCGCCATGTTCCAGCGCGATGCCAAGCCGGTGCTGAAGGACCCGATGCGCTTCCTGCACGATGCCATCATCGCGGGCCATCACCAGCTGATCCGCTACGCCACCGAGAAGGCGTTGATCGACACGCCACGCACCACCATTGTCGCCTGCGTTCTGCAGGGCAACACCGCCTACTGGGCGCACTGCGGTGATTCCCGGCTCTACCTGGTTCGCGGCGACAAGCTCATCGCCCGCACCCGCGACCACAGCTATTCCGAGCTGCAGGACACGATGGCGCAGGTTGTGCCGATGGGCGAGCGCTTCAACCGCAATGTGCTGTTCACTTGTCTGGGCAGCCCGGGCAAGCCCGTCGTCGATACCGTGGGGCCGTTGATCCTGCAGAAGCGCGATCGCCTGCTGCTCTGCTCCGACGGTCTGTGGGGCAGCATCAGTGACGACACCATCACCGAGCAGCTCGCCACGCGCTCGATCTCCGACGCCGTGCCTGAACTCGTCGAGCAGGCCCTGCGCAAGGGGGGGCCGAAGAGCGACAACGTGACCGTGCTCTCGGTCGAGTGGGAGGCGGCGGAGAATGCCGTCCCGGACCAGGCCATATCCACCCAGACCCTGGGCGAGGAGGTGTTCGCCTCCACGATCCAGGCCAGTGTCGGCGCCGGCTCCGGCGAACCCGACGAGCTGGACGAAGCCGAGATCGACCGCTCGATCCGCGAGATCAACGAGGCCATCCGGCGCTCGTCCGAATCCAAGAAGCACTGAAAGGCCCGCCATGGGTTTCGAACGCACGCAAGCCCGTGCAGCGGACGCTTTGCGCCCGCTCACCATCACCCGCCGCTACACGAAGCACGCCGAGGGTTCGGTGCTGATCGCCTTCGGCGACACCAAGGTGCTGTGTACGGCCTCGGTCGAGGAGAAGGTGCCGCCGCACAAGCGCGGCTCCGGCGAGGGCTGGGTCACCGCCGAGTACGGCATGTTGCCGCGCTCCACCCACACGCGTAGCGACCGTGAGGCCGCGCGCGGCAAGCAGAGCGGTCGCACGCAGGAGATCCAGCGCCTGATCGGTCGCTCGCTGCGTGCGGTGTTCGACTTGAAGGCATTGGGCGAGCGCAGCATCCACCTCGACTGCGACGTGCTGCAGGCCGACGGTGGCACGCGCACCGCGGCGATCACCGGCGCCTACGTGGCGGCGCACGACGCGGTGACCTGGTTGCTGGCGCAGGGCAAGATCGGGGCCTCGCCGATCCGCGAGCCGGTGGCAGCGGTCAGCGTCGGCATCGTGCAGGGCACGCCCCTGCTGGATCTCGAGTACATCGAGGACTCCGCCTGCGATACCGACATGAATGTCGTGATGACCGGTGCCGGCCACTTCATCGAGGTGCAGGGTACCGCCGAAGGCGCTGCCTTCAGTCGCGCCGAGATGGACCGGCTGCTGGCGCTAGCCGAGCAGGGCATCCGTACCCTGGTCGCGGCCCAGGCCGCGGCGTTGAAGGACTGAGGTCCCCGCCGTGCGCGTGGTCCTGGCCTCCAACAACGCGAAGAAGCTGGTCGAACTGCAGCGGCTGTTCGCCGCGCTGCCGATCGAACTGGTGACGCAGGGTTCGCTGGGCATCGCCGAGGCCGAGGAGCCGCACCACACCTTCGTCGAGAACGCGTTGGCCAAGGCGCGGCACGCCGCTGCAGAGGCGGGCTGTGCGGCGATCGCCGACGACTCCGGCCTGTGTGTCGATGCGCTGGGGGGCGCTCCCGGGGTCGTTTCGGCCCATTACGCGACGGTCGTGCTGCCGGCCGCCGATCGCGAGGCACAGCGTGCAGTGCAGGACGCCGCCAACAACGCGCTGCTGCTCGATCGACTGCAAGGGCAGGCGGACCGGCGCGCCAGCTTCGTCAGCACCCTGGTCGCTTTGCGCCATGCCGACGATCCCCAGCCGCTGATCGCTTTCGGCCGCTGGCAGGGCGAAATCCTCGACGCGCCGCGCGGCGAGGCCGGCTTCGGCTACGACCCGCTGATGTTCATCCCGGCGCTCGGCCGCAGCGTCGCGCAGATGCCGGCCGAAGAGAAGAGCCGCTGCAGCCACCGGGCTCTCGCCGCGCGCGACATGCTTGCGCTGATGCGCGCACACTGGCTCGCGTGAACACGCGAGCTATCGACGTCGCGGCGCTGCACCAGCGCGCCGGCACGCTGCAATTGGCGGCCTTGCCGCCGCTGGCGCTGTACGTCCACCTGCCGTGGTGCCTGAAGAAGTGCCCCTACTGCGATTTCAACTCGCATGAGTTGACGACGGCGCCCATGCTCCGGCCCGACAGGCCCGGGGCTGGAACAGGCCGTGCGCTCGACGCCGGAGTGGAGTCGCGCTACCTCGACGCGCTGCGCGCCGACCTGGAGGGGGCTCTGCCGCTGGTCTGGGGCCGGCGCGTGGTCAGCGTCTTCATCGGCGGCGGCACGCCCAGCCTGTTCTCGCCCGACGCGATCGGGCAACTGCTGGCCGACGTGCGCGCCCGGTTGCCGCTGGAGCCCGGCTGCGAGATCACGCTCGAGGCCAACCCGGGCACCTTCGAGCGGGAGCGCTTCCGCGCTTTCCGCGCGGCCGGCGTGACGCGTCTGTCGATCGGCGTGCAGAGCTTCGACGACGCCAAGCTGAAGGCGCTGGGCCGGGTGCACGATCGCGCCCAGGCCCTGGCGGCTGTCGAGGAAGCGCGCTCGGCCTTCGACACCTTCAACCTCGACCTGATGTACGCGTTGCCAGGCCAGAGCCTGGCCGATTGCGAGGCCGACGTGCGGCAGGCGCTCACCTTCGAGCCGCCGCACCTGAGCGTCTACCACCTGACGCTGGAGCCGAACACCCAGTTCGCGTCGCGCCCGCCGGCCGGTCTGCCCGACGACGACACCGCCTTCGGCATGCTCGATCGCATCACCGAACTCACCACCGCAGCGGGCCTGGGGCGCTACGAAGTCTCGGCCTATGCGCGGCCCGGCCACCGCTGCCAGCACAACCTCAACTACTGGCAGTTCGGCGACTACTTGGGCATCGGGGCCGGTGCTCACAGCAAGCTCAGCTTCGCGCACCGCGTCCTGCGCCAGACCCGCTGGCGCGAGCCGGCGGCCTACCTGCGGCAGGCGGTGGAGGGCGCGGCGGTGTCCAACGAGCACGAGGTGGCGCGCCAGGAACTGCCGTTCGAGTTCATGCTCAATGCGCTGCGCTTGAGGGAGGGCTTCGAACTGGCCCGGTTCGCCGAGCGCACCGGCCTCGCGGTGACCGCGATCCAGCGCGGGCTGGAGGCGGCCGAGGCCAAGGGCCTGATCGAGCGCGATCTCCAGCGTGTCTGGCCGACCGAGCGCGGCTTCGATTTCCTCAGCGACCTGCAGTCGCTGTTCCTGCCGTAGCCAGCCGCGCGTGAAGCTCAGACCCGGTTGAGCGAGAGGCCCGCGGTGCTGCGCAGGCGATCGAGCAGGTGCGGTGCGATCTGCGACAGCGGCAGCACCTCGTGCGCCGCGCCGGCCGCGATGGCCTCGCGCGGCATGCCGAACACCACGCAGCTCGCCTCGTCCTGGCACAGGTTGTAGCTGCCGGCGTCGCGCATCTCACGCATTGCCTTGGCGCCGTCGGCGCCCATGCCGGTCAGCATGATGCCGATGGCGTTCGGGCCCACCACGCGGGCCGCGCTCTTGAACAGCACCTCGACGCTGGGCTTGTGGCGGTTGACCGGCTCACCGTCCTGCACGCGGGCGACGTAGTTGGCGCCGCTGCGCTCCACGCTCAGGTGCAGGCCGCCGGGGGCGATGTAGGCGTGCCCGGGCAGCACGCGCTCGCCGTCGCGTGCCTCGCGCACGCTGATGCGGCACAGGCCGTCGAGCCGGTTCGCGTAGCTGGTCGTGAAGCCGGGTGGCATGTGCTGGGTGATCACGACGGCCGGGGCGTCGGCCGGCAGCGCCATCAGCACCTCCTTGGTGGCCTCGGTGCCGCCGGTCGAAGCGCCGATGAACACAATCTTCTCGGTCGACAGACGGCCCAGGCTGGCGGCCGGCGCGGCCGCGCGCGGTGC
>NZ_AZND01000062.1:0-17703 GCF_000576205.1 Methylibium sp. T29
CAGGCGCGCGCCCGGGCCGCCGGCCACGACGTGGGCGGCGTGGCCACCACGCGGGCCTGCAGCTGGAACCGCGCGCCGATCGACCGCATGAGCAATCTCAACGTCGAACCCGGGCACAGCACGCTCGACGAACTGATCGCCGCGGTCGACCACGGCGTGGTGATGCACACCAACTGCTCGTGGAGCATCGACGACTCGCGCAACAAGTTCCAGTTCGGCTGCGAGTACGGCCGCATGATCCGCCACGGCCGGTTGGCCGAGGTGGTGCGCAACCCGAACTACCGCGGCGTGAGCGCGACCTTCTGGCGCTCGCTGGCCGGGGTGGGCGATGCGTCGACCTGCGAGGTGATGGGCACGCCCTTCTGCGGCAAGGGCGAGCCCTCGCAGGTGATCCGGGTCGGGCACGCCTCTCCGGCCTGCCTGTTCACCGGCGTCGACGTGTTCGGCGGGGTCGACGGATGAGCGGGCTGACCGAGCGCCCTCACTTCGACGCGCTGGCCGACAGCGTGTGCCGCGCCGATGGCGTGGACCGCGTCAGTCTGGCACTGAACGCCGAGGCCAGCGACTTCCTGCGCTTCAACCGCGCGGCGCTGCGCCAGGCCACCCATGTGCTGCAGGCACAGGCGACGCTGGCCGTGGTGCGCGGCCGGCGCCACACCGAGAGCAGCCTCACCCTCACCGGCGACCTGGCGCTCGACACGCAACGCCTGCTCGCCGAGCGCACGCTTCTGATCCACGATCTCTCGCTGATCCCCGACGACCCCTGGCTGCTGCTGCCGGAGGAAGCGCACAGCAGCGACCGCGACGACCGCGGTGCGCTGCCGTCGCCCGCGGCCGTGATCGACGCCGTGCGCGAGCACGCCGACGGCCTGGACTTCGTCGGCTTCTATGCCGGCGGCCCGGTGGTGCGCGCCTACGCCGACAGCCTGGGTGCACGCCACTGGCACCGCGTGGAAAGCTTCGACTTCGAGTGGTGCCTGGTCCACGCTGCCGACAAGGCGGTGAAAACGCAGTACGGCGGCACGGCGTGGTCGCTGTCCGAGTTCGCGGCACGCCTTCGCGAAGCGGCAGCCCAGCTCGCGCTGCTGCGCCAGCCGGCGCGCGCGCTGCCGCCCGGTGCCTACCGCGCGCTGTTCAGCCCGGCGGCGATGAACGAACTGCTGGCCACGCTGGGCTGGAGTGGCTTCGGCCTGAAGGCCCGGCGCACCGGCGTGTCCTCGCTGGCGAAGCTGGCGCACGGCGACGCCCGTCTGCACTCGTCGGTGCGCCTGAGCGAGGCGCCCGGCCGCGGTTTCACGCCGGCCTTCACGGCCGACGGCTTCGTGCGCCCGGCCGAGGTCCTGCTGGTCAGCGACGGCCGCGCCGTCGATACGCTGAACGCGCCCCGCTCGGCCCGCGAGTACGGCCTGCCGGCCAACGGCGCGAACGCGGCCGAGACGCCGGAGGCGCTGGCGCTGGCGCCCGGTGCACTGCCGCATGGGCGACTGCTCGAGACGCTGGGCTCGGGCCTCTGCGTGAGCAACCTCTGGTACCTGAACTACAGCGACCGCCAGGCCTGCCGCATGACCGGCATGACACGCTTCGCCTGCTTCTGGGTCGAGGGCGGCGAACTGGCCGCACCGCTGGAGGTGATGCGCTTCGACGACAGCTTCCTGCGCCTGTTCGGCGATGGCCTGGTGGGCCTGGCCGACCGTTGCGAGCGGATGCCCGACAGCAGCACCTACCAGTCGCGGCAGCTCGCCTCGATCACGGCACCTGCGGCCCTCGTCGACGGCTGGCGGCTCACGCTCTGATCGCGCCGCCGCGGCGGTGGCCCGGCTACTTCGCCAGATCGTAGAGCGGCTTGCCCTTGTCGACCACGTGCACCGTGAACACCTTCAGCGAGGTGTCGCCGATCACCTTGAAGCCGCCGTGCCGCACGTCGCGCAGGTTGTGGATCGCGATGCCTGTCGGCAGCGCCATCGGCTCCTTGCCGGGCAGTTGGACCGTGGCACCCTGCACCACGTAGGCCGCCTCGACCCCGTGGTGGAAGTGCGCCTCCAGCGTTTCGCCGGGCTTGTATTCGGCGATCGAGGAGACCACCTCCATGCCGGGCGCGCCGCTCAGGTCGCTGCGCTTGAGTTCGACGCGCTGCGGCGAATCCTGCCCCCAGGCCGCGGCGGCCACCGCCAGGCCGCACAGCGCGACGAACGATCGAAGAGCGTGGCGCATCGGTGGCTCCCCGTCAGGCGTCCGGCAGGTGCGCCGCGATCGGCGCCACCGGCAGGCGCACATCGCCGCACTGCGCGCGGTGGCGCAGTGCATGGTCCATCAGCACCAGCGCCAGCAGCGCCTCGGCGATCGGCGTGGCGCGGATGCCGACGCAGGGGTCGTGGCGGCCGAAGGTCTCGACCGTCGCCGGCTGGCCCTGCAGGTCGATCGACTGGCGTGGCGTGCGGATCGAGCTGGTGGGCTTGATCGCGATCGATACGCGGATATCCTGCCCGGTGCTGATGCCGCCGAGCACACCGCCGGCGTGGTTGCTGCGAAAGCCCTGGGGCGTGAGTTCGTCGCCGTGCATCGAGCCGCGGTGCGCGACGCTCGCGAAGCCCGCGCCGATCTCGACGCCCTTGACGGCGTTGAGCCCCATCATCACGTGGGCGATGTCGGCGTCGAGCTTGTCGAACAGCGGCTCGCCCCAGCCGACCGGGACGCCGGTGGCCTCGACAACGATGCGCGCGCCGACCGAATCGCCCTCCTTGCGCAAGGCGTCCATGAAGTCCTCGAGCTGGCCGATCTGGCTGGCGTTGGGCGCGAAGAAGGGGTTGTCCGGCACATGCTGCCAGCCCTCGAAGGCGATGTCGATCTCGCCCAGCGCCGCCATGCCGCCGCGAAAGGCGATGCCGTGGTGTTCCTTGAGCCACTTCTTCGCCACCGCGCCGGCGCCGACCATCGGGGCGGTGAGGCGCGCAGAACTGCGACCACCGCCGCGCGGATCGCGCAGGCCGTACTTGTGCCAGTAGGTGTAGTCGGCGTGGCCGGGGCGGAAGGTCTGGACGATGTTGCCGTAGTCCTTGCTGCGCTGGTCGGTGTTGCGGATCAGCAGGCAGATCGGTGTGCCGGTGGTGCGGCCCTCGTGGACGCCGGACAGGATCTCCACCGCGTCGGGCTCGTTGCGCTGGGTCACGTGGCGCGAGGTGCCAGGACGGCGGCGGTCCAGCTCGGGCTGGATGTCGGCCTCGCTCAGGCTCATGCCGGGCGGACAGCCGTCGATCACGCAACCGATGGCGGGTCCGTGGGATTCACCGAAGTTGGTGACGCAAAACAAGTGGCCGAGGGTGCTGCCGGACATGATTCGGGGCGAATGCGGAACTCAAGCCGCATTGTGACAGCGGCCCGTGCCGTCACCCCCATGCCCGGCCCGGCCCCGCCGCTCGGACGCTCAGAATCGGCAGGCCAGCCCGAGGTGGGCGCGCATCTCGACGCTGGAGCCATCGCGGTCCTGGCGCAGCCGGGTCGGCAGCCGAAGGCGTGTGGCGCAGTCGGTGGCCTCGACGCCGATGGAGCGCAGCATGCGCTGCGGCGTCTCGGAACTCATGCTCAGTGCGTGGTGAGCGCGGCGCGGGCGGCCGGCACCGGGCACGTCATAGCGCGGCAGTTCGACGATGCTGAATTTGAAGGCAGCATCCTGCCGCGTCGCGTCGCGCAGTTCGGATTGCGCTCTCGACGGCCAGGACGGCGATGCCGGCTGCACGGTCCACGGTGCGTTCGGGGCCGAGTCCTCGCCGGGCGCCGTCTCCACGGCCGCGCTGCTGCACACCACCGCAGCCAGGCCCAGCGACGCGACACCGCGACCCAACCGCCGAAATCGAAGCTTCATGATGGCTCTCCCGCATCCCATGCGGAGAGCATCGGCGTTTCAGATGAAGCGCGGCTGAAGTGGTAACACCCCGATACCCCTGCAGCGGGGTCCCTGCCAAATGCCTCACGTCCGGGTGGGGACCCTGTAACGCCGCGGTTGCGACTGCGGCGCTACTGCTGGGGCGCCGGGGCGGAGTCTTCCTCGACCGGCCAGTCGCGGATGTAGGCCTTGAGCATGCGGTTCTCGAAATCCTGCCCGTCGACCACCGCCTTGGCGACGTCGTAGAACGAGATCACGCCCATCAGGGTGCGCTGGGTCAGCACCGGCATGTAACGGGCATGGCGGCCGAGCATCATGCGGCGCACTTCGTCGATCTCGGTGTCGGGGGTGCAGGTCATCGGGTGGTCTTCCATGACCGTGCGCACGATGGTGTCGCCCACATTGCCACCATTGCCGACGATAGCCTGGATGACCTCGCGGAAGGTCAGCAGGCCCACCACATCACCGTGCTCCATCACGACCAGCGAGCCGATGTCGCGCTCTGCCATGGTGCGCAACGCCTCGGCCAGGGGCTGGGAGGCGTGACGGTGAACAGGGTGCCCCCCTTGACGCGCAGGATGTCGCTGACTTTCATGATGGGCTCCTTCGAGATGCCGTTGAATTCAATATACCCAGAATCCCCGGCGAGGGCCACAGAAGGAACTAGGAGCGTGACCGTCTGACGGGATCGCGGTTGCCCGACCCGGGATCAGATCAGCTCCTGCAGCGTCATCTCGCCGAAGCGCGCGCGCTGCCAGAACCCCCGCAAACCGGGGCTGGGGTCGAGCAGCAGCGCGGCGAGCAGCGGCTGAGCCGGCGTCGTGTTCGGGTCGCAGAGCAGCACATAGCGCTTCTCGCCGGCCTCGTCGAGGCGACCGACCCAGTCGAGCTCGACCAGCCGCTCCAGCGAGGGCTCGATCTGCAGCGGATCGGTGCGCAGCGTGGACGCCAGGCCGACGAGCCCCAGGCCGCGTTCACCGCGGGCGCGCGCCGCGGCCAGCTCGCGCAGCAGTTGGACGGCGGCCTGGAAGCGGTAGCCCGGGGTGTTGGGCTGCCGCACGATGTGCATCGACAGGCTCGGCGCGTAGGCGGCGATCACCGCGCCGAGTAGAACGATCACCCAGCCGAGGTAGAGCCAGATCAGGAAGATGGGCACGGTGGCGAAAGCGCCGTAGATCGTCGAGTAGGTCGGCACCTGGGCCAGGTACCAGGCCAGGCCCTTCTTGGCCAGCTCGAAACCGGCCGACACGAACAGCCCGCCCGCCAGGGCGTGGCGCCAGCGCACCTCGGTGTTGGGCACGTAGTGGAACAGCCCGGCCATCGCCGCAGCCAGCAGGCCGAACTCCAGTGCATTGAGCAACACGCTCAGGCTGCCCGGCATGGCGCCGACCACGCCGCGCGAAGCCGAGATCGCATAGGAGGTGAGCGTCAGGCTCACGCCCAGCAGCAGCGGACCGAGCGTGGCGGCGGCCCAGTAGACCAGCACGCGCTGCGCGATCGGCCGCGGCTTGCGCACACGCCAGATCGCGTTGAGCGTGCGATCGATCGTGAGCATCAGCGCCAGCGCCGTGAGCACCAGCACCACCAGGCCGACGGTGCCCAGCCGGTGCGCCTTGCCGGCGAACTGCGTCAGCGCGCCCAGCACCGGCTTGGCGATGCCATCGGGCACCAGCGACTGGATGAAGTACTTTTCCAGGGCACCCTGGAACTGGCCGAACATCGGGAAGGCGCTGAAGATCGCCAGCGTCACGGTGGCCAGCGGCACCAGTGCGATCGTGGTGGTGAAGGTCAGACTGCTGGCGGTGAGCCCGAGGCGGTCTTCGCGAAAGCGCTGGCGCAGGGTCTTCAGCGTGTCGAGCCAAGGCCAGGTCTGCAGCGTCTCGGCCAGCAGCGCGATGCGTTCGCGCCAGCCGGCCTTCAGGAGATCGGGAACGGTCATGCTCGATATGATGCCAGCCATGTTTCGATGCAATGCGGTGGACGGCACGCGGGCCGTCGCGGTGGGGAGCCTGCTCGGCCTGATCGTGCTCGGTCTGTTGTGGGAGCTCTGGCTGGCGCCGACCGGCAGCGGCATGCTGGCATTCAAGGTGCTGCCGCTCGCGCTGCCGCTGGCCGGCCTGCTGAAGCGGCGCATGTACACCTACCGCTGGGTCAGCCTGCTGGTTTGGCTCTACTTCATCGAGGGCGTGGTGCGCGCCAGCGGCGACCGTGGCCTGAGCGCCTGGCTCGCGGGGCTGGAGATCGTGCTGTGCTTGACCTTGTTCGCCGCCTGCGCGCTGCACGTGCGCTGGCGCTTCAAGCAGGCCGCTGCCGGCGCCTCGTCATGAGCGCTTCGCTGCTCGATGCGCTGCGCGCCGCGCTGGGGCCGGCGCAGGTGCTGACCGATGGCGACCGCTCGGCCTGGGAGATCGACTGGCGCAAGCGCTATCACGGCAAGGCGCTGGCGGTGGTCCGGCCCGGCAGCGCGGCCGAAGTCGCGGCGGTGGTGCGGGCTTGCGTCGCGCACGGCACGAGTCTGGTCCCGCAGGGCGGCAACACCGGCCTGGTCGGGGGTGGCGTGCCCGACGGTAGCGGTCGCCAGGTGTTGCTGAGCCTGGCGCGCCTGAACCGCGTGCGCGCCATCGACGCCGCCAACTCGACGATGACGGTCGAGGCCGGCTGCGTGCTGCAAGCGGTGCAGGAGGCTGCCGCCGCGCAGAGCCTGCTGTTTCCGCTGAGCCTGGCGGCCGAGGGCAGCTGCACGATCGGCGGCAACCTGGCCACCAACGCCGGGGGCACCCAGGTGCTGCGCTACGGCAATGCGCGTGAACTGTGCCTGGGGCTCGAGGTGGTGACCGCCGCCGGCGAGATCTGGGACGGCCTGAGTGGCCTGCGCAAGGACAACACCGGCTACGACCTGCGCGACCTGTACATCGGCAGCGAAGGCACGCTGGGCGTCATCACCGCGGCGACGCTGAAGCTGCACCCGCAACCTGCGGCACGCTGCACCGCGCTGGCCGCGTGCGCCACGCTGGCCGACGCCGTGGCCTTGCTGCAGCGGGCCCAGGCCCGGCTCGGCGCCGGGCTGACCGGCTTCGAGGTGATGGGGCGCTTTGCGCTGTCGCTGGTCGAGAAACACTTCCCCGCCCTGCCGCGACCGCTGGCGCCCAGCCCGTGGACGGTGCTGCTCGAGCAGTCGGACATCGAAGACGAGGCACATGCACGCGGGTTGTTCGAAGGGTTGCTCGAGAGCGCGCTCGAGGCGGGCACGATCGTCGATGCCGCGGTGGCCGAGAGCGTGCAGCAATCGAGGCAGCTGTGGCACCTGCGCGAGAGCATCCCGCTGGCCCAGGCCGAGGAAGGCCTGAACATCAAGCACGACATTGCGCTGCCGGTGTCGCGCATCCCGGACTTCGTGGTCACCACCGACGCCTTGCTGCAGGCTGCCGTGCCGGGCGCCCGGCTGGTGAACTTCGGCCACCTCGGCGACGGCAATCTGCACTACAACGTGCAGGCGCCGGAAGGGATCGACGCGGCGGCATTCCTGCGCGGCCACGAGCCGGCCGTGAACCGGATCGTCTATGACGCCGTCCAGGCGCATGGCGGCTCGATCTCGGCCGAGCATGGCATCGGCGCGCTCAAGCGCGAGGAACTGCAGCACTACAAGTCGCCGGTCGCACTGGCACTGATGCGCTCGATCAAGCAGGCCCTCGATCCTCAGGGGCTGATGAACCCCGGCCGCCTGCTCTGAGCGAGGCGGCGCCAGTCGCGCCGCGGGCGACGGGGGCTCTACTGAAGCGGGCCTTTGAGCGCCTTGGGCACCGGCAGCGCATGCACTTCGATGCCCTCCTCGCGCAGCGCCTGGGTCTGCTCGGCGCTGGCCTGGCCACGGATGCCGCGCTCCGCGGTCTCGCCGTAGTGGATGCGGCGGGCCTCGTCGGCGAAGCGCTCGCCGACGTCCTCCGTCTGGGCCATCACGTGGTGCACCGCGCGCAGCCAGAGCGCCTCGACGCTCTGCTGCTCGGGCGTCGGCGCACTGGAAGCCGCCTCGACCGCACGCGACGGCGAGAGATTCAGACGCGGTGCGCTGGGCAGGCGGCTGATCTCGCCGCTGCCGCAGAGCGGGCACTCGACCAGCCCGCGCTCGCACTGTGAACGGTAATCGTCTTCGGAGCCGAACCAGCCCTCGAAGCCATGACCGTGCGAGCAGCGCAGACTCAGAACCTTCATGACGACATCATGCGCCAACGACGCCCGTCGGTGCGGGCTGCCATTGCAAAACCCAGCGCCCGGCGCGCCAATGCGTGAGCCATAGCATGCCGATCAGCGTTTTCGCGTCGGTCAGTTCGCCGCTCGCCGCCATCACCTCGAGCTCCTCCAGCGTGACCGTGGAGACGTCCAGGAACTCGCCGGCGTCGAGATGGCGCTCGCCGGCGACCAGACCACGCGCGAACCAGACCTCGATGCCTTCGTCGGAGTAGGCGATGGCGTTGTGCAGCAGACCGGCCCGCGCCCATTCACGCGCCCGGTAGCCGGTCTCCTCGGCCAGTTCGCGCACCGCGCAATGCAGCACGGGTTCGCCGGCGTCCAGCTTGCCGGCCGGGAATTCGATGAAGGCACGGTGCAAGGGATAGCGGAACTGCCGCTCGACGACCAGGCGGCCGTCGTCGAGCAACGGCACGATCATCACGGCCCCGGGGTGGACGATGTACTCGCGGGCCGCCTCGCCACCGTCCGGCAGGCGCACCGTGTCGCGGCGCACGTCGAGAAAATGGCCGCGATAGACCTGGGTGCTGGTGACGCAGTCCTCACGCAGATGGCGGTCGTCGGCGGGGGACATCCGGTCGGGTGTGGCACTCATCGCGATCCGGGTTCAGCCAGGAGGGTGGCGCCGAAGGTAACGCCACACGAAGCCGGGAAATGCGAACGTGAAGAACAGGCACAGCATCACCGCATAGAACTCCCAACCTTGCGGATGGCGCTGACCGATGCGGGCCTCGAGTCCCATGCCGAGCAGCACGACGAGCGCGCCCAGGCTCAGCAGTTCGAGCAGGCGCCAGCCGAGCGGCTTGGCTGGCGCCCGTTGCGGGCCAACGACAAACAACCGTTCATTGACGAACGGCAGATTGGCCGCCAGCAGCGCCAGGGCGAGCACCAGCCAGACGGCGGGCGAAGTCGTCATGCCGGCCTCAGGTGGCCAGCGCGAGCCGGATGGCGTCGGCGCACAGCGCCATCAGACCACCGGGCAGCAGGCCGAACACCAGCACCGCCGCGCCATTCAGCGACAACAGCACGCGCACCTCGGTCGGTGCTGCGACGAGCGCCGGGCCGGCGGCCGGCTCGTCGAAGTACATGGTCTTGACGACGCGCAGGTAATAGAAGGCGCCCACCAGCGACAACAGCACCGCCACGACAGCCAGCAAGATGTAGCCGGTGACGTTGGTCGACACCAGCGCCTGCAGCACCGCGAGCTTGGCATAGAAGCCCACCGCCGGCGGAATGCCCGCCAGCGAGAACATGCAGATGCCCATGATGGCTGCGAGCAGCGGGTTGCGCTGGTTGAGCCCACGGAGGTCATCGATCTCCTCGGCCTCGAAGCCCTGGCGTGCCAGCACCATGATCACGCCGAAGGTGCACAACGTGGTCAGCAGGTAGGTAACCAGGTAGAACATCGCCGAGCTGTAGCCGTTGGCGGCCGAGAAGGTGTTGCCGGAGATCACGGTCGGCGTCAGGCCCAGCAGCATGAAGCCGAGCTGGGCGATCGCCGAATAGGCCAGCATGCGCTTGAGGTTGCTCTGCGCGATCGCGGCGACGTTGCCGATCACCATCGACGCGACCGACAGCACGATGAGCATCTGCTGCCAGTCGAGCGCGAGGCCGATCATGCCCTCGACCAGCAGGCGGATCGTGATCGCGAAGGCGGCCAGCTTGGGCGCGCCGGCGATCATCAGCGTGATCGCCGTGGGCGCGCCCTGATAGACGTCAGGCACCCACATGTGGAAGGGCACGACGCCGAGCTTGAATCCCAGGCCGGCGACCACGAACACCACGCCGAACACCAGCACCTGCTTGTTGATCTGCCCGGTGCCGATGGCCTTGAACACCTCGCCGAGGTCGAGCGAACCGGTCGCGCCGTACATCATCGACAGGCCGTACAGCAGGAAGCCGCTGGCGAGCGCGCCCAGCACGAAATACTTCATCGCCGCTTCGGTGGACACCGCGTGATCCCGGCGCAGCGCGACCAGCGCGTACAGGCTCAGCGACATCAGCTCCAGGCCCAGGTAGATGACCAGGAAATTGTTGGCCGAGATCATGATCGAGATCCCGAGCAGCGAGAACAGCGCCAGCGTGAACAGTTCGCCCTTCAGCAGCTCGCGGTCGGCGGCATAAGGGCGCGCGTAGACCAGCGTGATGAAGGTCGCGACGGTGGCGAAGAAGGCCAGCAGATGGCCCATCGGATCGGCCACCACCATGCCCTGCATCGCGTAGAGCGTGAAGCCGCCCCGGAAGTAGCTGAGATGCATCAGCGCCACGGCGACCAGCGTCGCCAGTGACAGCACATAGGTCAGGGTGCGCTTGGGCGATCGCGAGTACAGATCGACCAGCGCGATCACGCAGGTCATCGCGAGCAGCACGATCTCGGGGTAGATGGCGAGCCAGTTCATGTCGTTCATAGAGGTGGCCTGGCGATCAGTTCAGCTTCGAGACGGCCACGTGCTTCAGCAGTTCGGTCACGGAGACCTGCATCACGTCGGTGAAGGGCTTCGGGTAGACGCCCATCCACAGCACCGCGGCGGCCAGCAGCGACAACATGAAGAACTCGCGGCCGTTGATGTCGGTCAGTTCGCGCACGTGGTCGTTCGCCACCGCGCCGAAGTAGACGCGCTTGACCATCCAAAGCGTGTAGGCAGCACCGAAGATCAGCGTCGTGGCTGCCAGCAGGCCGATCCAGAAGTTGAACTTCACGGCGCCGAGGATCACCATCCACTCGCCGACGAAGCCGGCGGTGCCCGGCAGGCCGCAGTTGGCCATGGCGAAGAAGACCGCCAGCGCGGTGAACTTCGGCATCGTGTTGACCACCCCGCCGTAGGACGCGATCTCGCGCGAGTGGACGCGGTCGTAGAGCACGCCGATGCACAGGAACATGGCCCCCGAGACGAAGCCGTGGCTGATCATCTGCACGATGCCGCCCGAGACGCCCAGTTCGTTGAAGATGAAGAAGCCCAACGTCACGAAGCCCATGTGGGCGATCGACGAATAGGCCACCAGCTTCTTCATGTCCTGCTGCACCAGCGCCACCAGGCCGATGTACAGCACGGCGATCAGCGACAGCGCGATGACGAAGAAGGCCCATTCGTGGCTGGCGTCCGGCGCGATCGGCATCGAGAAGCGCAGGAAGCCGTAGGCGCCGAGCTTGAGCATGATGGCCGCCAGCACCACCGAGCCGCCGGTCGGTGCCTCGACGTGGGCGTCGGGCAGCCAGGTGTGCACCGGCCACATCGGCACCTTGACCGCGAAGGCGGCGAAGAAGGCGAAGAACAGCAGCGTCTGCGCCGTCATCGGCAGCGGCAGCGTGTGCCACTCGAGGATCTCGAAGCTGCCGCCCGACTTGTAGTACAGGTAGATCAGCGCGATCAGCATCAGCAGCGAGCCGAGCAGCGTGTAGAGGAAGAACTTGAACGCGGCATAGACGCGCCGCGGGCCGCCCCACACCCCGATGATGATGTACATCGGGATCAGCGTGGCCTCGAAGAACACGTAGAACAGCAGCCCGTCGAGCGCCGAGAACACACCGACCATCAGGCCCGACAGGATCAGGAAGGCGCCCATGTACTGGTTGACGCGCTCCGTGACCACCTCCCAGGCGGCGATGACGACGATGACCGTGATGAAGGCCGTGAGCAGCACGAACCACACCGAGATACCGTCGACGCCCAGGTGGTAGCGCACGTTGAAGCGGTCGATCCAGGCGAGGTTCTCGCTGAACTGCATCGACGCGGTCGCGGTGTCGAAGCCCGTGACGAGCGGCAGCGTGACGGCGAAGCTGAGCACCGCGGCGACCAGCGCGATCCAGCGCACGACGCCGGCGTGCTCGTCGCGCCCGGCGGCGAGCAGCACAACGCCGAACACGATCGGCATCCAGATGGCGAGCGAAAGCAGACCCATGTCAGTCGTCCTCGCTCACTTGGCCAGCCACACGAACCAGGTCATCAGCGCGAACACGCCGATGATCATGACCAGTGCGTAGTGGTAGATGTAGCCGGACTGGAAGGGCTTGGTCAGCGTGGCGATCCAGCCGACCAGGCGCGCCGAGCCGTTGATCGCACCGTCGATGACGGCCACGTCGCCACCCCTCCACAGGCCGCGCCCCAGGCCACGGGCGGCCGGCGCCAGCAGGTTCTCGTTGATCCAGTCCATGTAGTACTTGTTCTCGAGGAGACGCACGATCGGCGACAACGTGCGCGCGATCGCGGCAGGGATGCCCGGCTTGAGCATGTAGAACACGTAGGCGGTCACCACGCCGGCGAGCGCCAGCCAGAACGGCAGCGTCTGGAGACCGTGCAGCGCCATCGCCGCGGCGCCGTGGAACGCCTCGGCCAGCTCTTCCAGTGCCGGATGCGCGGCGGCATTGACGAAGATCGAGTCCTTGAAGAAGTCCCCGAACAGCATCGGCTGGATCGTCAGGTAGCCGATCAGCACCGACGGAATGGCCAGCAGCACCAGCGGCACCGTCACGACCCAGGGAGACTCGCGCGGATCATGGTGCACGGCATGGCCGTGGTCGTCGTGCGCGTCGTGGTGGTCGTGCTCGCCCGGGAAGGGCTTGTCGCGGAAGCGCTCCTTGCCGTGGAACACCAGGAAGTACATCCGGAACGAGTAGAAGGCCGTGACGAACACGCCGGCGACAACCGCCAGGTAGGCAAAGCCCGAACCCCACAGGTGGCTCGCGTGCACCGCCTCGATGATCGAGTCCTTGCTGTAGAAGCCCGAGAACAGCGGAGTGCCGATCAGTGCCAGCGAGCCCAGCAGCGAGGTGATCCAGGTGATGGGCATGTACTTGCGCAGGCCGCCCATGTTGCGGATGTCCTGGTCGTGGTGCATGCCGATGATCACCGAGCCGGCACCGAGGAACAGCAGCGCCTTGAAGAAGGCGTGGGTCATCAGGTGGAAGACGGCGATCGAGTAGGCCGAGGCCCCGAGCGCCACCGTCATGTAGCCCAGCTGCGACAGCGTCGAGTAGGCCACCACGCGCTTGATGTCGTTCTGGATGATGCCCAGGAAACCCATGAACAGCGCGGTGATCGCGCCGATCACCATCACGAAGGACAGCGCCGTATCGGACAGCTCGAACAGCGGCGACATGCGCGCGACCATGAAGATGCCGGCGGTCACCATCGTCGCCGCGTGGATCAGCGCCGAGATCGGCGTCGGGCCTTCCATCGAGTCCGGCAGCCAGACGTGCAGCGGGAACTGCGCGCTCTTGCCCATCGCGCCGATGAAGAGGCAGATACAGGCCACCGTGATCAGCATCCAGTCGGTGCCGGGGAAGCCCAGCTTCGCCAGTTCGGGCGCCTGGGCGAACAGCTCGCCGTAGTTGAGCGTGCCGCCGTAGGCCAGCAGCAGGCCGATGCCGAGGATGAAGCCGAAGTCACCGACCCGGTTCACCAGGAAGGCCTTCATGTTGGCGAAGATCGCCGTCGGCTTGGTGTACCAGAAGCCGATCAGCAGGTAGCTCACCAGGCCCACCGCCTCCCAGCCGAAGAACAGCTGCAGCATGTTGTTGCTCATCACGAGCATCAACATCGAGAAGGTGAACAGCGAGATGTAGGAGAAGAAGCGCTGGTAGCCCGGGTCTTCTTCCATGTAGCCGATGGTGTAGATGTGCACCATCAGCGAGACGAAGGTCACCACGCACATCATCATCGCGGTGAGGCCGTCCACGAGGAAGCCGACCTCCATCTTCAGGCCGCCGATCACCAGCCACTCGTAGATCGTGGCGTTGAAGCGCGCGCCGTCGAGCACCACGGCCTTCAGTGTGATCGCCGAGAGCACGAAGGCGATCAGCACACCGAGGATGGTGACGCTGTGCGCACCACGCCGCCCGACCGCCTTGCCGAACAGGCCGGCCACCACGGCACCCACCAGGGGCGCGAGCGGTACGGCGAGCAGCATCGATTGTGAAAGTCCAGCCATCTTGTTGTTCTCTGCTCTTTCGAACGGACGGGCACGCCGGCCCGCCCCTGCGTTGGGTCGTGGGTCAGCCCTTCAGTGCGTCGAGCTCGTCGACGTTGATCGTCGATCGGTTGCGGAACAGCACCACCAGGATGGCCAGGCCGATCGCCGATTCGGCGGCGGCCACGGTCAGGATGAAGAACACGAACACCTGGCCGGCCATGTCGCCCAGGTAGTGAGAGAAGGCCACGAAGTTCAGGTTGACGGCCAGCAGCATCAGCTCGATCGCCATCAGCAGCACGATGAGGTTCTTGCGGTTCAGGAAGATGCCGATCACCGACAGCGCGAACAGCATCGCGCCCAGCGAGAGGTAATGGCCCAGCGTGATGCTCATGTCTTCCCTCCGGTGGCTGCCGGTTCGGCCGGCGCCGGCGGCGCTGGCGGACGCTCGGGCTGCATCTGGACGATGCGCACGCGGTCGGCCTTGCGCACCTTCACCTGGGCGGACGGGTCGACGTACTTGCTGTCCTTGCGCTTGCGCAGCGTCAGCGCAATCGCCGCGATGATGGCCACCAGAAGCAGCACCGCGGCGATCTGCAGCGGGTACAGGTAGTGCGTGTAGATCTCGATGCCGAGCAGCTTGGTGTTGCCCATCTGCGCGGCCACGGCATCGAGCGGCGGCGCCTCGGGCAGATCGAAGCCCCGGCGCAGCACCCAGATCATCTCGGCCGCGATCACTGCGCCGATCGTGCCGGCCACCGGGAACAGCTGCCAGAAGCCCTTGCGTACCGTGTCGGCATTGGCGTCGAGCATCATCACCACGAACAGGAACAGCACCATCACGGCCCCGACGTAGACCAGCACCAGCGAGATCGCCAGGAACTCGGCCTCCAGCAACATCCACACGCAGGCGGCGTTGAAGAAGGCCAGCACCAGGTAGAGCGCGGCATAGACGGCGCTGCGCGCGGTGATGACGCGGAACGAGGCGAACAGGAGGATCGCCGAGAAGACGTAGAAAAGCGCAGATTCTGTGTTCATGGTGTCGTCCGCAACCGAAGTCCGGGCCCTCGAGGGCCAGGTCACCGGTAGGCTGCGTCGGCCTCCTTGTTGGCGGCGATTTCGTTTTCGTAGCGGTCGCCCACGGCCAGCAACATGTCCTTGGTGAAGTACAGGTCGCCGCGCTTCTCGCCGTGGTACTCGAAGATGTGGGTCTCGACGATTGAGTCGACGGGGCAGCTTTCCTCGCAGAAGCCGCAGAAGATGCACTTGGTCAGGTCGATGTCGTAGCGCGTCGTGCGGCGGCTGCCGTCGTCGCGCACCTCGGACTCGATGGTGATGGCCAGCGCCGGACAGACCGCCTCGCACAACTTGCAGGCGATGCAGCGTTCCTCGCCGTTCTCGTAGCGGCGCAGCGCGTGCAGGCCGCGGAAACGCGGCGACAGCGGCGTCTTCTCTTCCGGGAACTGCACCGTGATGGCCGGCGACAGGAAGTGCCGGCCGGTCAGCTTCATCCCCTTCAGCAGTTCGAGAAGGAAGAAGGTGTTGAAGAATTCCTTGATGGAGGCCACAGCGGACATGGTCAGGCCCTCCTTATTTCCAGATGTTCCACGGCGACTGGATCCACAGCCCCACGACAACCAGCCAGATCAACGTGATCGGGATGAAGATCTTCCAGCCCAGCCGCATGATCTGGTCGTAGCGGAAGCGCGGGAACGTGGAGCGCACCCACAGGAACATGGTCACGACCACGAAGGTCTTGAGGCCCAGCCAGATCCATCCCGGAATCCAGTTGAAGACGACGCTGTCGATCGGCGGCAGCCAGCCCCCCAGGAACATGGTCACGGCAAGCGCCGAGATCAGGATCATGTTGGCGTACTCGGCCAGGAAGAACATGGCGAAGGCCATGCCCGAGTACTCGATCATGTGACCGGCCACGATCTCGGACTCGCCTTCCACCACGTCGAAGGGGTGGCGGTTGGTCTCGGCGAGGCCGGAGATGAAGTAGACGATGAAGATGGGGAACAGCGGCAGCCAGTTCCAGCTGAGGAAGTTGAGCCCCATGTCGGCGAAGCGCCCTCTGTCCTGCCCGAGCACGATCTCGGTCATGTTCAGGGTGCCCGACACCATCAGCACCACCACCAGCGCGAAGCCCATCGCGATCTCGTAGCTGACCATCTGCGCCGAGGCGCGCAGCGCGCCGAGGAAGGCGTACTTCGAGTTCGATGCCCAGCCGGCGATGATCACGCCATAGACCTCCATCGAGGTGATCGCCATCAGGAACAGCAGGCCGGCGTTGATGTTGGCCAGCGCCACTTCCGGGCCGAACGGCACGACCACCCAGGCGGCAAGCGCCGGCATGATGGTCATCACGGGACCGAGCAGGAACAGGCCCTTGTTGGCCGCCGTCGGCAGGATGATTTCCTTGAAGATCAGCTTGACCGCATCGGCGATCGGCGTGAGCAGGCCCCAGGGGCCGACGCGGTTGGGGCCGGGACGGATCTGCGTCCAGCCGATGGCCTTGCGTTCCCACAGCGTGAGGTAGGCGACGCAACCCATCAGCGGCGCGATCAGTGCCACGATCTTGATCAGGTTCCACACGACGGGCCAGAAGCCGCCGAGCAGGCTGCTGCCGAACTGGTTGAAGCTCTCGATCATGATGTTCAGGCCTTCTCGACGGCGATCTCGCCGAACATCGCGCCCAGTGCTGCCGTGGCGGCGTGGCCGGCGGGCACCCGCACGGCGGTCGGTGCCAGCGTGGCATCGTGGTAGGCCGCGAGCCGCAGCGATGCACTGCCCTGCTGCACGTGGACCTGGCCCCCCTCAACCAACCCGAGGCGCTGCCACAGCGCCGTCGGCAGCCCGGCACGCGGTGCGCGTGCATCGGCGGTGGCCTGCAGCGACGGTGCACGGCGCACGATGGCGTCGCTGCGTAGATCGGCACGTCGGCCACGCGCTCGAGCGTGGGGCGATCTGCGGCAATCGCCACGCTCGCACGGCTGGCGTTGCCGAGCCGCGACGCCAGTGCTGCAGACACGTCACCCAGCGCCTGTGCCTTGACTTCCTCGGAGGTCTCGAAGCCGAAGCCCGGCAGGCCCAGCATCGAGCCGAGCACGCGCAGGACCTTCCAGGCCGGGCGGGCATCACCGCGCGGCCGGACGACGCCGTGGAAGCCCTGCACGCGGCCTTCCGCGTTGACGAAGCTGCCCGAAGTCTCGGTGAACGGCGTGATCGGCAGCAGCACGTCGGCGTGCTCGAGATTGGCGTTCTTGAAGGCGCTCAGAGACACCACCATGCCGGCCCGGGCCAGCGTGTCCGCCGCCTGCCGGCCATCGGCCGCGTCGAGCACAGGTTCGGCATTGAGCAGCAGGTAGGCCTTCAGCGGTTGCGACAGCATCTGCCCGGCGTTCAGCCGCCGCTGCGCGGCTGGGCCCCGACAAGTTGCGCGCCCACGCTGTTGGCCGCCTCACCGAGCACCCCGAAGGTGGCACCGGTCTGCTCGGCGATGAACTGGGCGAGTGCAAGCAGCCGGGAAGCCTGCGGGTGCTGGACCGCGGCATTGCCGAGCAGCACCGCCTTGCGCTGCCCGCTCAGCAGTGACGCGGCGATCGCCTTGGCCGGCTCGCTCGCCTCGGCCGCCACCGGCGCCGCGGCGCCGGTGTGCGAGGCCACCG
>NZ_AZND01000063.1:0-17689 GCF_000576205.1 Methylibium sp. T29
GGCCCGCCCGAGCGGCCGGGCGCGAGCTTCGGCTTCAGCCTGCCGCTCGGCACGCCACCGGCGCTGCCGCAGCCCGAGGCCGTGACGGTGGATGCCGCACTCGACGGTGCCGTGCCATGAGCGATCCCGCGCCCATCGCGATCATCGTCGAGGACGAGCCGCAGATCCGCCGCTTCGTGCGCATCGCGCTGGAGGGCGAGGGTTGGCTGGTGTTCGATGCGGCGACCCTCAGGCAGGGACTGGTCGAGGCCGGCACGCGGCGGCCGGACCTGATCGTGCTCGACCTCGGCATGCCCGACGGTGACGGGGTCGGCTATCTGCATGACCTGCGGGCCTGGTCGCAGGTGCCGGTGATCGTGCTGTCGGCACGCGCCGACGAGGCCGACAAGATCGCCGCGCTCGATGCCGGCGCCGACGACTACCTGACCAAGCCCTTCGGCGTCGGCGAACTGCTGGCGCGCGTGCGGGTGGCGCGGCGGCGCGCGCAAGGCGTCTCGGACACCGGGGCCGTGCACGTTCGCTTCGGCGCAGTCGATGTCGACCTTGCGTCACGCGTCGTGGCACGCGACGGCGAACCGGTGCACCTGACGCCGATCGAGTACCGGTTGCTCACGCTGCTGATCGCCAACACCGGCAAGGTGCTGACGCACCGGCAGCTGCTGCGCGAGGTCTGGGGCCCGAACGCGGTGGAGCACAGCCACTACCTGCGCATCTACATGAGCCAGTTGCGGCGCAAGCTGGAGGTCGACCCGGCGCGGCCGGAGTACCTGCTCACGGAGACCGGCGTCGGCTATCGCTTCGTGACCCGGGCGATGGGCTGAAGGCGCCGGCTCAGTCCGCTGGCCGGTGGTGCGGCAGCGGCAGTGCCCGCGGTGCCGGCCGCTGCAGCGCCTGCCACGACAACGCGGTCAGACTGGCGCACAGCCACGCGGTGTAGAGCGTGTGGCTCAGGTAGTGCGCGCCGCGCGCCATCTGCGCGAGGCCGAACACGGCGCCGACCGTGCACAGCGCGATCAGCACGGCACGCGCCGCCGCGGGGCGCCGTGTGCGCAGCAGGACGGCCAGTGCCAGGAAGGAGAACGCGCCGGAGGCATGGCCCGAGGGGAAGCAGCGGCCCGGGCCGCCGTCGCCGATGCCGAAGCGCCAGTGCGAGACGTAGCGCGCCACGCCGCCGAACTCCTGCAGCTCCCAGGGACAACTGGTCAGGCTGTGGCGCTTGAGCAGCGGGATCAGCACCAGGCAGGCGATCGTGATGCCCAGGGCCCACACGCGCTCGCGTGGCATAGCGCCGCGCCAGGGGCCGAAGGGGCGCAGCGTGATCGCGACCGTGAGCACGAACAGCGCCACGCTGAGCCAGCGACCGCCCTGGTGCAGCAGCCCTGCGGTCAGCCAGTGGTTGCGCCAGGCGAATCCGTCGGCATCGCCGACCTGCCGCAGCAACACCATGTCGAGGCCGCTGCTGTCCCAGAGCATCAACAGCGCCAGCCCGGCCAGCGCGAGCAACAGGTCACGTTGCGCGCCCGACAGGCGCGCGACATCAGGACGCGGCACGGCAGGGGGCCAGCGCGTCGAGCGCGGGCTGATACTCGCCAGCCCGCACGCGCGCCAGACCCAGCACGGTGTGGAACAGGTTGTCGTGGCTCAAGGAGGTGTCGAGCCGGCCGCGCAGGCAGCCCAGGTCGAGCCGGTCGGCCTGCAGCCGCTGCGGTGGCAGCCAGGCGATCATCGGCACGTGCTTCTGCTCGCGCGGCGCGATTGCGTAGGGCAGGCCGTGCAGGTAGAGATTGTTCTCGCCCAGCGACTCGCCGTGGTCCGACAGGTAGAGCATCGCCGGGTCGTAGCTGGCGGTCTGCTGCCGGAGCCAGCGCACCGATTGCGCCAGCACGTGATCGGTGTAGGCGATCGAGTTGTCGTAGGCATTGACGAGCCTCTGGTGGTCGCACTGCTGCAGCACGGTGCTCGTGCACTCGGGTGTGAAGCGCTTGCGATCGGCCGGCGAGCGTTGCGAGTACGCCGGACCATGGCTGCCCATCTGATGGATCACCAGCACCACGCCGTGCGCGCGCTGGGTCGCCGGCAGCGCGGCAAGGCGGGCATCGAGTCCGTGCAGCATCGCCTCGTCCAGGCATTCTCCGTTCGGGCACAGGCGGTCGTCGGGCGGTGTCGCGCCCGGTGCCGGCTGCTCGGGGCGGGTGTGCGGTACGCGATCACACACCTCCTTGCAGCCCGCCTGGTTCTCGATCCACAGCACCGCGAGACCGGCGTGCTGCAGAAGGTCGAGCAGGTTCTCGTAGTTGTGCGAGCGCGCCTCGTGGGCCGTGCGGCCGAGGTGCGACACCATGCAGGGCAGGGACGCCGCCGTGTTGGTGCCGCAGGACGTGACGTTGCGGAAGCTCAGCACGTCGAGTGCGCGCAGTTCCGGGTCGGTGTCGCGCGGATAGCCGTTCAGTGCGAAGTGGTCGGCGCGGGCGGTCTCACCGACCACCAGCAGCAGCAGCGGCGTGCGCTGGCCGGCCAGCGGTGGCAGCGGGCGGGCATCGAGGCCGATCGGCATCGGCGGCCCGGCCGGCCTGGCCTGCTTCGCGTAGGCGACGCGGCCGACCGAATAGAAGCCGTTGAGCGGATTGACCAGGTAGCGGAGCTCCTTGTGATTGCGCATCGTCCCCGACAGGTCCTGGAAACACAGCAGCGTCATCGCCGCCAGCACCACCAGCGCGCCTGCCAGGCTCGCCAGATTGCGGATCGCCCGCACCGCCCCGCGCTGGTAGTCGACGGGCCGACGCCACAGCCACCACAGTGGCAGCGCGGCCAGCAGCAACAGGGACTCCAGCAACCGCAGACTGAGCAGGTCGCGCGTCTCGCGCACGTCGGTGCCCAGCACATTGAGGATCATCGTGGGGTCGATGACGACGCCGTAGCTGCCCATGAAATGTGCGCTCACCGCCGCCGTCAGCAGCACCACGGTGAGGGCTGGCTTGAAGGTCGGTCGCCACGCCAGCAGGCTCAGCAACGCGGCCGTCGCTGCGGCGATCATCAGCCCGAATCCGATGCCGAACAGCAGACCGCGCGTGCCGGTGACATCGGGCAGGCCCGCGAAGGCTTTCCAGAGGGGCCAGTTGGCCGGGCCGGCGATCCACAACGCGATCCACCAGGCCAGCGCCAGCGGGCTATGGGGCGGTGCCGCGTGGGTCTCGGTGTCGGGGGCGTTGCGCCGGCGGAGCAGGAAAGGGGCGCGGGTCAGCGAATGGGGCAACAGCATCCGGCTGACTGTGCCGGCGCCGCATTAGCGGGGCCTTAAGGCCGTGGCACCGCGCGGCGGCCGGGGAAGGCCCGGCCGCTCTCGGTCACTTGAACAGGTCCTTGACCCGGTCGGTCCAGCTCTTGGCATTCGGCGAGTGGCGCTCGCCGCCCTTCTTCAGGCTCTCGTCAAGTTCCCTCAGCAGCTTGCGTTGGTGTTCCGTCAGCTTGATCGGGGTCTCGACCGCCACGTGGCAGTACAGGTCGCCCGGGTAGCTGGACCGCACGCCCTTGATGCCCTTGCCGCGCAGCCGGAAGGTCTTGCCATGCTGTGTGCCTTCGGGCAACTCGATCTCGGCCTTGCCGCCCAGCGTCGGCACCTCGATCGCGCCACCCAGCGTCGCCGTCGCGATGCCGATCGGGATCGTGCAGTGCAGGTCGTCGCCGTCGCGCTCGAAGATGTCGTGCGCCTTGATGCGGATCTCGATGTACAGGTCGCCCGCCGGGCCGCCGTTGGTGCCGGGCTCGCCATTGCCGGCCGAGCGGATGCGCATGCCCTCGTTGATGCCGGCCGGGATCTTGACCTCCAGCGTCTTGTTGCTCTTGATGCGGCCGGCGCCGTTGCAGGCCGTGCAGGGCTCGGGAATGATCTTGCCGGTGCCGTGGCAGCTGGGGCAGGTCTGCTGGATGCTGAAGAAGCCCTGGCGCAGATGCACCTGGCCGGAGCCGCTGCAGGTGGGGCAGGTCTTCGCGCTGGTGCCGGGCTTGGCGCCGGTGCCGTCGCAGGTGCTGCAACTGTCCCAGCTCGGGATGCGGATCTGCGTGTCCTTGCCGCGCGCCGCTTCCTCGAGCGTGATCTCCATCGCGTAGCTGAGGTCGTTGCCGCGGTAGACCTGCTGGCCGCCCGGACCGCGACGCTGGCCGTTCTGGCCGAAGATGTCGCCGAAGATGTCACCGAAGGCCTCGGCGAAACCGCCGTAGGCTTCGGGACCGCCTGCGCCTCGGCCGCCCATGTTCGGGTCAACGCCGGCGTGGCCGTACTGGTCGTAGGCGGCCCGCTTCTGCGCGTCGGACAGCATCTCGTAGGCCTCCTTGGCCTCCTTGAAGCTCTCCTCGGCCTTCTTCGCCCCGTCGCCCTGGTTGCGATCGGGGTGGTGCTTCATGGCCAGCTTGCGGTAGGCTTCTTGATGTCTTCTTCGCTGGCGTTCTTGGCGACGCCGAGGGTCTCGTAGTAGTCACGCTTCGCCATGAGGGCTGCCTTCTTAATGTGCAAAGCCCCCGTGCGCCGCCGACGGCTCACGGGGGAGGCTCACCGGGGTGGGCTCGTCTTACTTCTGGTCCTTGACTTCCTTGAACTCGGCATCGACGACGTTGTCGTCGGCCGGCTTCGATGCGGTCGCCTCGGCCGCCGGTGCTTCGCCGCCGCCCGCTGCCGCACCGGCCGCGGCCTGAGCCGCCTGCATGTCGGCATAGACCTTCTCGCCGAGCTTCTGGCTCGCGGACATCAGCGCCTCGGTCTTGGCCTCGATCTCGGCCTTGTCCTCGCCCTTGAGCGCGGTCTCGGCGTCCTTCAGCGCGGACTCGATCTTCTCCTTCTCGCCGGCGTCGAGCTTGTCGCCATGCTCGGCAAGGCTCTTCTTCACGCTGTGCACCATGGCGTCGGCCTGGTTGCGCGCCTGCACGAGCTCGAGCTTCTTCTTGTCCTCGGCCGCATTGAGCTCGGCGTCCTTCACCATCTTCTGGATCTCTTCCTCGCTGAGGCCGGAGTTCGCCTTGATGGTGATCTTGTTTTCCTTGCCGGTGCCCTTGTCCTTGGCGCCGACGTGCAGGATGCCGTTGGCGTCGATGTCGAAGCTCACCTCGATCTGCGGCATGCCGCGCGGCGCCGGCGCGATGCCCTCGAGGTTGAACTCGCCCAGCATCTTGTTGCCCGAGGCCAGCTCGCGCTCGCCCTGGAACACCTTGATCGTCACCGCCGGCTGGTTGTCGTCAGCGGTGCTGAAGGTCTGCGCGAACTTGGTCGGGATGGTGGTGTTCTTCGTGATCATCTTCGTCATCACGCCGCCGAGCGTCTCGATGCCGAGCGACAGCGGGGTCACGTCGAGCAGCAGCACGTCCTTGCGGTCACCGGCCAGCACCTGGCCCTGGATGGCGGCACCGACCGCCACCGCCTCGTCCGGGTTCACGTCCTTGCGCGGCTCCTGGCCGAAGAACTCCTTGACCTTCTCCTGCACCTTGGGCATGCGGGTCATGCCGCCGACCAGGATCACGTCGTTGATCTGGCTGGTGGAGACCCCGGCGTCCTTGATGGCGGTGCGGCAGGGCGCGATCGTGCGTTCGATCAGTTCCTCGACCAGCGCCTCGAGCTTGGCGCGCGTGAGCTTGATGTTCAGGTGCTTCGGGCCGCTGGCATCGGCCGTCACGTAGGGCAGGTTGATGTCGGTCTGCGTGCTGTTGGAGAGCTCGATCTTGGCTTTCTCGGCAGCTTCCTTCAGCCGCTGCAGCGCGAGCACGTCCTTGCTCAGGTCGACGCCTTGCTCCTTCTTGAACTCGGCGATGATGTAGTCGATGACGCGCTGGTCGAAGTCCTCGCCGCCGAGGAAGGTGTCGCCGTTGGTCGACAGCACCTCGAACTGCATCTCGCCGTCGACATCGGCGATCTCGATGATCGAAATGTCGAAGGTGCCGCCGCCGAGGTCGTACACGGCGATCTTGCGGTCGCCGCCCTTGCCGTCGTTGTGCTTGTCCAGGCCGAAGGCCAGCGCGGCCGCGGTCGGCTCGTTGATGATGCGCTTGACGTCCAGACCGGCGATGCGGCCGGCGTCCTTGGTGGCCTGGCGCTGTGCGTCGTTGAAGTAGGCCGGCACCGTGATCACGGCCTCGGTCACCGTCTCGCCGAGGTAGTCCTCGGCGGTCTTCTTCATCTTGCGCAGCACCTCGGCGCTCACCTGCGGCGGCGCGAGCTTGTTGCCCCGCACCTCGACCCAGGCGTCGCCGTTTTCGGCCGCGGCGATGGTGTAGGGCATCAGGTCGATGTCCTTCTGCACTTCCTTCTCGGTGAACTTGCGGCCGATCAGGCGCTTCACCGCGTACAGCGTGTTGCGCGGGTTGGTGACGGCCTGCCGCTTGGCCGACGCGCCGACGAGCACCTCGCCGTCCTCCTGGTAGGCGATGATCGACGGCGTGGTGCGCGCACCTTCGCTGTTCTCGATCACCTTGGTGGTATTGCCTTCCATGATGGCGACGCACGAGTTGGTGGTCCCCAGGTCGATGCCGATGATCTTGGCCATGGTCAAAACTCCTTCAAGCTGAAATCTGTTGCTGGGAAGCTGTGGATAACTTCCGCTGATTCAAGAGGGTGCGGTGTTATTTCGGCGCCGCGACGGTGACGAGCGCCGGGCGCAGCACGCGGTCGGCGATCAGGTAACCCTTCTGCAGCACGGCCACCACGGTGTTGGCCTCCTGCTCGACCGGCACCATCGTGATCGCCTGGTGTTGATGGGGGTCGAACTTGGTGCCAGCGGGCGGCGAGATCTCGATCACCTTGTTGCGCTCCAGCGCGGTGGCCAGTTGGCGCAGCGTTGCATGCGTGCCCTCGCGCAACTGCTCGACGGTGGCCCCCTCGATCGCGAGGGCGGCCTCCAGGCTGTCCTTCACGGGCAGCAGGCTGTCGGCGAAGCCTTCGACCGCAAACTTTCGGGCCTTGCTCATTTCCTCTTCGGCACGGCGCCGGGTGTTCTCCGCCTCGGCCTTGGCGCGCAGGTAGGCATCGGCCATCTCGGAATGCTTGGCTTCCAGTTCGGCCAGGCGCTGCTCGGGCGTCGATGCGGCGGCGGCGTTGTTCAAGTCCGGCGTGTCTGCGGCAAAGGAGGGCTCGGGCGCGCCAGGTGCTTGATTTTCTTCAGGTTTTTCCATTTTCAGGGTGAGCTTCTGCGGGAACGGACAACAGCTTGGGCCGGAGTCCGTATTTTCAAGAGGGGCATTTTGATCTGTGGCAGGCACCAGCGGCGCCCGGTGCGGCGACGATGTCTGGGCTGCAGCCCCCGGCCGCGCTATCTGTCCAGCGCGGCGCTCCAGCGGTCCCAGTCGGCGAGCTGGCGCCGGTCGCGCTTGGTGGGGCGGCCCTGGTCGATGCTGAGGGCGGGCTCGGGCGCGGTGCGCAGCTGCTCGGCACGGGCTTCGCGTTGCGCGAGGCTGGCTGCGGTCTCCTCGTACAGGGCCTGGGCCTGGGGGCCGGGCCGCGCACGCTGGACACGCCGCGCACGATCACCGTACGCGACAGGCCACCGTTCTGGCGCAGGTGCAGTTCGTCGCCGACCCGGACTTCGCGCGAGGCCTTGGCCGGTACGCCGTTGACCTCGATCCGGTGCTTGCCGATCTCCTCGGCGGCGAGACTGCGCGTCTTGTAGAAGCGCGCGGCCCACAGCCATTTGTCGAGGCGAACCCCCGGCCCGGTTGTGCTCATGCCTGGGCCCCCAGTTGGCGGGCCCGAAGAGCCTGGGCCTGCAGGGCCGCCGGATCCGGCGCCGTTTGGGTCGGCCAGCCTTGCAGGTGGCGGATCGCGATGTCGCTGAGCGCGGCGATCCACTCGTGCCGATCGTTCAGGCAGGGGATGTAGTGGAACGTCTCGCCACCGGCATGCAGGTAGGCCTCACGGGCTTCCTGCGCAATCTCTTCCAGCGTTTCGAGGCAGTCCGAGGTGAAGCCGGGGCAGGCCACGTCGACGCGCCGGATGCCCTGCTGCGCCAGCTGCACCAAAGTCGGCTCGGTGTAGGGCTCCAGCCACTTGGCCTTGCCGAAGCGGCTCTGGAAGGTCACCAGCACCTGCTCGGGCTTCAGTGCCAGCCGCTCGGTCAGCAACCGCGCTGTCTTCTGGCACTCGCAGTGATACGGATCACCGAGGCGCAGCGTTCGTTCGGGCACGCCGTGGAAGCTGAGCACCAGCCGCTCGGCGCGGCCGTTGCGCATCCAGTGGTCTTCGATGCAGCGACCGAGCGCAAGGATGTAGCCCGGGTCGTCGTGGTAGTGGTTGACGAAGCGCAGCTCCGGCACGCGCCGGGTGCGAGCGGCCAGGCGTAGACGGCGTCGAACACGCTGGCGGTGGTGGCGGCGGCGTACTGCGGGTACAGCGGCAGCACGAGGATGCGTGTCGCGCCATCGGCCTTCAGCGCGTCGAGCTGGGTCGCGACCGAGGGCTGGCCATAGCGCATCGCCGCGCGCACCAGCACCGGGTGGCCGCGCTCGCCCAGATAGCCGGTGAGCAGCTTGGCCTGCTTTTCGGTCCAGACCTTCAGCGGCGAGCCCTCGGCCGTCCAGATGCTGGCGTACTTGGCGGCCGACTTGGCGGGTCGCACCCGCAGCACGATGCCGTGCAGGATGGGCAGCCACACCGCGCGCGGGATCTCGACGACCCGCGGGTCGCTCAGGAATTCGGCGAGGTAGCGGCGCAGTGCGGGGGCGCTCGGTTCGTCCGGCGTGCCCAGGTTGACGAGCAGGATCGCGCAGCGTTCGGCGCCGCCGTGACGGTGCCCGGGTTCGGGGGCGTGCTTCATGAGCGGGCGGCGATGCGCAGGGCGTCGAGGTCGTTCATCACGCGGTCGATGTCGATCGGTTTGGTCCAGTAGCCGGCGAATCCGGCGTCGGTCGCGCGTTGCAGATCCTGCGGCATCGTGTCGGCGGAGCACATGAAGGCCGGTGTGCGTTCGAAGTCCGGCCTGCGGCGCAACTCGGCCAGCACGTCATAGCCCGTGGTGCTGGGCAGGTGGGCATCGAGGACCAGCACGTCGGGTTGCCATTCGTCCGCCATTGTCAGCGCTTCCGGGCCATCCTCGGCGATTCGCAGATCGATCCCGCCGCGCAGCTTGATCGCTTCTTCGAACAGGATGGCGTTGATGCGGTTGTCCTCGACGTAGAGCATGCGCAGCGGCAGGGCGGTCGAGGGGGGCGCTGCAAGCGGTGGAGCGAGGTCCGCCGCCGCGGCATCACCCGCCGGGTCGACGGGCGCCTGCAGCGGCAGCTCCAGCCGCGCCTGCGTGCCGTGCCCCGGGCGGCTGCTCAGCGACAGGCGCCCGTTCATCTCCTCGGCGAGCCGACGCGAGATGACCAGACCGAGTCCGGTGCCCTCGATGGCCGATGTCTCGCGGCCCAGGCGCTCGAACGGTTGGAACAACCGCGCAAGGTCGTCCGCCTCCAGGCCGAAGCCTTGGTCCTCGATCAGCAGCGTGCAGTACGGGATCGTGCCGTCGAGCACGGCTGAACAGTGCAGTTCGCCGCCCTCCCGGTTGTACTTGACGCCGTTGGACAGCAGGTTCAGCAGCACCTGCCGCAGGCGCTTCGGATCGGCCTGCACCGACAGGTCCGGTTCGATGCGGTTGCACACCGTCACCCGGCGCTGCGCCGCCTGCGGGCGGATCAACTCGAGTGCCGCGTCGACCGCCGCTCGCAGAGGCAGCGATTCGAGCCGGATCGACAACCGGCCCTCCTCGACCTGCTGCAGGTCGAGCACATCGTTCACCAGCGCCAGCAGGTGCTCGCCGGCCTGCAGGATGTGGTCGCCGAACTGGGCGACGCGCGCGCCGCCGGGCGCGTCGTCCTTGCGCAGCAGCTGCGCGAAGCCGATCACCGCATTCAGCGGGGTACGCATCTCGTGGCTCATGCGCGAGAGGAATGCGCTCTTGGCCTGGCTCGCCAGCTCGGCTGCGGCCTTGTCGCGCAACGCCTGTTCGGCCATCTTCTGGCGCGTGACGTCGGTGTGCGTGCCGACGATGCGCCGCGGGCTGCCGTCGGCCCGGCGCTCGACGATCTTGCCGCGCTCGTAGACCCAGATCCACTGGCCGTCCTTGTGGCGCAGTCGGTGTTCGGTGCGGTATTCGGTGATCTCGCCGGCGCGGTAGCGCCGGATGGCGTCGATCACGCCCGGGCGATCCTCGGGGTGGATGCGGCGCGACCACTCGCGGGTCGAGGTGCCGATCTCGTCATCGCGGTAGCCGAGCATGGCCTTCCAGCGCGGCGAGTAGAAGACCAGTTGCGTATCTTCGTCGTAGTCCCAGATGCCGTCGCCGGCGCCTTCGAGCGCGAACTTCCAACGCGCCTCGGCCTGGGCCAACTCGGCCTCCGCGCCACGCTGGGCGGTGATGTCGCGGAAAGTCACCACGCAGGAAAGCCGGCTGTCGTCGGGATGGGCGCGCAGCGGCTGCACGTTCAGGCGCAGCAGGCGCTCGCTGCCGTCCGGCCGTCGCAGCCGATGCACCCGGTCGAGCGCACTCCGGCCACTCAAGAGCACCTCGCGAACCGGATGCCGGTCGTGCTCGACCAGGCGCCCGTCTTCCTCCAGCAGCTTGTAACCCAGGCGCCCGAGGCGCTGTCCAGCCAGCGTCGTTGCGCGGGCCCCCAGCAGCGTACAGGCGGACGGGTTCGCGGTGACGATCCGGCGATCCGGCCCGATGACCAGCAGGCCGTCGGTGATCGACGCCGCCACCGAGCGGTAGAGCGTCTCGCTGAGCGCGAGCTGCTGCTCGGCGCGGCTGCGCTCCGTCACGTCGTGCTGCACGCCGACGTAATGGGTCACGCGGCCCAGCGCGTCATGTACCGGTGCCACGTGCAGCTCGTTGATGAAGGAGGTGCCGTCGGCGCGCTGGTTGCGCAGCGTAACGGTACACGCGCGTTCGGCGGCAAGCGCCTCGCGCAGCCGGGTCAGTCCGGGCTGGTCGCGATCGCCGGCCTGCAGAAAGCGACAGTTGCGACCGATCACCTGGTCGAGCGGCAGGCCGCTCAGGCGCTCGAAGGCGGTGTTGGCGTAGATCAGCGGCAGATCAGGCTGGGTGGCGTCGGCGACCACCATCGGCAGGGCAGCCTCGGCCTCCAGCGCGCGCTGCATCAATTGGACATTGCGTTCCAGGTGGCGCAATTCGGTCAGATCGCGCGTCAGGTACAGCACGCGGTCGTCGCCCATCGGCGAGATGCGGGCTTCGAAGTTGCGAACCCGGCCGTCCAGCGTCGGCAGTTCGTACTCGATTCGCTGCACTTCGCCGCTGCGTAGCGCCTCGGCAATCGAGCGCATGGCCAGGCTCGCCAGCGGTTCGGGCACGGCCTCGGCGAAGTGCTTGCCGCGCAACTCCCCGAAAGGCCGAAGCAGGCTCGGGTGCCGTTCGTCGCTGCACTCGACGTGGCGGCCTTCGGCATCGATCACGAACCACAGATCGGGCAGTGAACGCAGCACGGCTCCGAGCCGGGCCTGCTGCTCGGCGAGTTCGAGCTCGGTGCGGCGCCGCCGCGTGATGTCGATCGACAGGTGAATGACGCTGCCATCGGCCAGCAACTGGTCGGTCACCAGCACGTGCTGCTGGCCGAAGCGCAGCTCGTGCTGACGACCCTCGGCGGTCGTGAGCCCGAGCCGCCATGCGGCGAACTCGGCCTCACGGCCGCTGGCGTCGGGATAAGCGCCGGCCCGCAGCAGCGCGTGGACGAGATCCGGCCAGTGGGACGGCCACTCGGGCAGGAAGCGCTGCATGCCGGTGCGCCAGGCGGTGTTGCTCAGCACGATGCGGCCGCTGGGGTCGCTGACCATCACGCCGGCGGCGACGCCTTCGATGGCCGCCTGCAGCAGCGCCTGGGTGCGCTGTTCCTGGGTGCGCCGGTTCAGTTCCTCGGTGATGTTGCGCGCGGCGCCGCGATAGCCCTTGAACTGTCCCGTGGCATCGAAGACCGGGTCGCCGCTGGTGGCGATCGTGATCGTGCCGTGCGCCGCGTCGCGATCGGCGACGGCGTTGCGAAAGGGCCGCCGTTGCGCCCGTGCGGCCACCAGGGCCTCCCAGGAAGCGCGATGCTCATCGTCGCGCGCGCGGTGCATGCCCTGGCCGAACCGGCCCACCTCATGACTGGGAGGATGACCCGTGTGGGCTTCCACGCTGTCGGACACCCAGCTGATCGTGCCGTGCTCGTCGGTCTCCCAGAGCCAGTCGCTGCCGGCGCGGCTCGCACCGCGCACGCGGCTTTCCTGCAGGCGCGAGCGCTGTTCCTGAAGCCGCGCCTGAAGCAAGGCACTGGTCAGCGTCGCCAGATCGCGCAGCGTGGCCAGGGCATCGGGGGGCAGTCGCCCGGGTCGTGCGTCGATCGCACAGACGGTGCCGATCCGTTGGCCGTCGACCTGCACGGGCACCGCGGCATAGGCACGAAGGCGCGGGGCGCCGACGACGAGCGGGTTGTCGGCAAATCGTTCGTCCCGCTGCGCATCGACGACCTCCATCGCATCGTTCCCGAGGACGGTGTGTGCGCAGAAGGCGACCTTGCGCGGCGTCTCGCGAACCTCGAGGCCGACCGACGCGGGGAACCACTGGCGGTCGGCGGCGACCAGGCTGATCGCGCCGACGGTCCAGCCGCTGTGCTGCTGGGCGAGCCGCGCGATCGCCGCGAAAGCGGGGTCTACCTCGGTGTCGAGGAGGCGCAGTTCATGCAGGACGCGCAGGCGCTCGGCATCGTCGGCGGGCGCTGGGGCCGATTTCATTCAGCGGTCGGTCACCGGTTGGAGAGGCAACGTAATGTAGCGGAGCGTCACGCCCGGAGGCGGCGATGGTCGCGGCCGGCCCCATGGCGCCGTGCTTCGGTCACACTGCGTCCGGGGGCGATCTGCAATGAACCTGGACACGGGCAAGCTCCGCGCGCTGACGCTGGATCTGGACGACACGCTGTGGCCGATCTGGCCGACCATCGCGCGCGCCGAATCGGCCTTGCAGGCCTGGCTGCAGCGGCATGCGCCGCGCGTCACCGAGCGGTTCGACCTGGCCGCGATGCGGGCCGACCGCGAGGCGGTGGCGCGCGAGCGACCTGACTGGGCGCACGATCTCAGTGCCTGCGGCGCGAGAGCATCCGGCGCCTGCTGGTCGCGGCGGGGGAAACGGAATCCTTGCTCGACGCCGCGTTCTCGGTCTTTCTCGCCGAGCGACAGCGCGTCGATCTCTATGCCGATTCGCTGCCGGCGCTGCAGCGGCTGGCTGCGCGCTGGCCGCTGTTCGCACTGAGCAACGGCAACGCCGATCTGGCGCGGATCGGGCTGCAACCCTGGTTCCGAGGCAGCCTCGCGGCGAGAGAATTCGGGGTCGGCAAGCCCGATCCTCGCATCTTCGCCGCGGCCTGCGAGCGTCTGGGTTGCGCACCGAATGAAGTGCTGCACGTCGGTGACGATCTGCGGCTCGACGTGCACGGTGCGCTCGACGCTGGCATGCAGGCCGCCTGGGTGCGCCGCGACGGTGAGGGAGGAGAAGGCGACATCATCAGGCCCGGGGTGCGCTGCTGGCAGGGGCCTGATCTGCTCGCACTGGCCGACCGATTGGGTGTCTGAGGAGCTCAGTCGGTCGAGCGCGGCTCGGTGTCCTGGAAGCTCAGCACGTCGAAGTTGACGGTCGGGGCCGTCGGGTCGGTCGGTGAGGCACCGAGGCAGATCACGCCGCGGCCGTGCAGTGTGCAGCTGCCGCGGCGCAACGCGATCACCTCGTCGCGACCGGCGAAGCGGACGTAGGTGCCGTTGTAGCTGAGGTCGCTCACCTGGAAGGTGCCGCCGTGCCATTCGACGCGGGCGTGCGAGCGCGAGACGCGCGTGTCGTCGATGCAGTAGGTTGCCTGCGGGCTTCGGCCCAGCACGGCGGGCAGATCGACGCCGGCGAACACCCGGGTGACGTCCAGCCAGGCCAGGCGGATACCGTCCGGCGCCGGCATCGGCACCGAGCCCTCGAACAGCGTGGCCACGGTCTCGCCGAAGCGCCGCGCATCGAGTCGGTAGACCTGCACCGGCTCCTGGCGGCCACGCAGCTGCAGCTTGCTGAGGGAGCGGAAGCGGCTGCGGTGCTCGGCGTCCAGTCCGTCGAGCACCTGCTGGGTGGTGAGCGTCTCGTTGTCCCCGGCACTGTCGAGCAGGCGAGCCGCCACGTTCACGGCGTCGCCGAAGCAGTCGCCATTGAGTTCCACGACCTCGCCGTGCGCCATGGCGACCTGCAGTTTCAGCGCCTGCCGGCGCGTGCCGCTCTGCGGTGCGCCGGCGACGATGCGGTCCAGCGACTCGTGCATCTCGTCGGCGGCCTCGATGCCACCTTGCGGCTGCTCGAACACCGCCATCAGGCCATCGCCCAGCGTCTTGACGACCTGGCCGCCGCAACTGCCGACGATCTGCGCCATCAGGGCGACGCTCTGCGTCACGACCGACGCCGCCTCGGCGTTGCCGAGCTTCTCGAACAGGCCGGTGCTGCCGCGCAGGTCGGCAAACAGAACGGTGCGTTGGAGCAGTGAAGTCATCAAGCCGGCGTGAGATATGTCACGCAAAGTTTATCCCGCGTGGCAGGACGCCTCCATCCCCAACAAGTCCAGCATGAAAAAAGCCCGGCGCAAGGCCGGGCTTCGGGCGGACAGGGCCGCGCTCAGAGATTGTCCAGGTACGTGCGCAGCTTGTCGGACCGGCTCGGGTGCTTGAGCTTGCGGATCGCCTTGGCCTCGATCTGGCGGATGCGCTCGCGCGTCACGTCGAACTGCTTGCCCACTTCCTCCAGCGTGTGGTCCGTGCTCATCTCGATGCCGAAGCGCATGCGCAGCACCTTGGCCTCGCGCGGGGTCAGCGAGTCGAGGATGTCCTTCACCACGTCGCGCAGGCCGGCCTGCATCGCCGCCTCGATCGGCGCCGTGTTGTTCGTGTCCTCGATGAAGTCGCCCAGGTGGCTGTCGTCGTCGTCGCCGATCGGCGTCTCCATGGAGATCGGCTCCTTGGCGATCTTCATGATCTTGCGGATCTTGTCCTCGGGCATCTCCATCTTCTCGGCCAGCGTCGGGGCGTCCGGCTCGAAGCCGAATTCCTGCAGGTGCTGGCGCGACAGGCGGTTCATCTTGTTGATCGTCTCGATCATGTGCACCGGGATGCGGATGGTGCGCGCCTGGTCGGCGATCGAGCGCGTGATGGCCTGGCGGATCCACCACGTGGCGTAGGTCGAGAACTTGTAGCCGCGGCGGTATTCAAACTTGTCCACCGCCTTCATCAGGCCGATGTTGCCCTCTTGAATGAGGTCGAGGAACTGCAGGCCGCGGTTGGTGTATTTCTTGGCGATCGAGATCACCAGGCGCAGGTTGGCCTCGATCATCTCCTTCTTTGCGTCGCGCGAGGCCTTCTCGCCCTGGTTCATCTTCTTGTTGATGAGCTTCAGGTCGTCGATCGGCACGACCGCGCGGCTCTGCAGGTCGATCAGCTTCTGCTGCAGGTCCTGGATCGGCGGCAGGTTGCGCGCCATCACCGCGCTGTACGACTTGTTGGCCGCGATCTCCTTCTCGGCCCACTTCAGGTTCAGCGAGTTCGGCGGGAAGGTCTTGATGAAGTGGTCCTGCGGCATGCCGCACTTGTCGACCACGATCTTGCGCAGCTCGCGCTCGTAGCGGCGGATGTCGTCGACCTGCGAGCGCAGGATCTGGCACAGCCGCTCGATGGTCTTGACCGTGAAGCGCAGGCTCATGATCTCGGAGCTCACGCCCATCTGCGCGCGGTTGTAGGCGGGCGACTTGTAGCCTTCCTTCTCGTAGGCCTTGCGCATGCGGTCGAAGTGCGTGCGCAGTTCGTCGAAGCGCACCAGCGCCTGCGTCTTCAGTTCCTCGAGCTTCTTGGTCAGCGCCTTCGAGCCGCCGTTGCCGTCGTCGTCGTCTTCCTCGTCGAACTCGTCGAAGTCCTCCTCGGCCACGTAGTCGTCGGCCTCCTCGTTCGACACGAAGCCGTCGACCGCCTCGGAGATCTGCATCTCGCCGGCGCGGATCTTGTCGGCCAGCACCAGGATCTCGGCGATCGTGGTGGGCGATTCGCTGATCGCCAGCATCATCGCCTGCAGCCCGCCCTCGATGCGTTTGGCGATCTCGATCTCGCCCTCGCGCGTCAGCAGTTCCACCGTGCCCATCTCGCGCATGTACATGCGCACCGGGTCGGTGGTGCGGCCGAACTCGGAATCGACGGTCGACAGCGCCGCCTCGGCCTCTTCCTCGGCCTCCTCGTCGGTCGACGTCGCGGTGGAGCCGCCGGCGATCAGCAGCGTGGCGGCATCCGGTGCCTGCTCGTAGACGGCGATGCCCATGTCGTTGAGCATCGACACGATGGCCTCGAGGATCTCGGCCTCGATCAGCTTTTCGGGCAGGTGGTCGTTGATTTCCTGGTGCGTCAGGAAACCGCGCGTCTTGCCCATCTTGATGAGCGTCTTGAGCTCCTGGCGGCGCTTGGCCACCTCGTCCTCGGTCAGCGCCGTCTCATCGAGCCCGAATTCGCGCATCAGCGCGCGCTCCTTGGCGCGCGAGACCTTCATGCGCAGCGGCTTGGCCTTGGGCTTGTCGCCACCGGTGTCCTCGGCGCTGGCTTCGCCTTCGAGGTCGGCCTCGATGTCGCCCAGGTCCTCGTCGAGCACTGGCAGCGCCTGCTTGGCGGCCGGCTTGCGGCCCGGCTTGCCCTTGGGGGCCTCGGGCGCGGCGGCTTTGGCCGTCTTGGCCGAGGTCTTGGCCGGAGGAGCGGCAGCTGCCTTGGCCTTCTTCGGGTCGGTCTCGGCCTTGCCGGTCGGCTTGGCTGCGGCCTTGGCGGCCGGCGCCGGCGCGGCGGCCTTCGATGGCTTGCTCGCAGGGGCGGGAGCGCTCTTCTTCGCGGTCATGCGATTCCTTGGAGGATGGGTGTCTCGGGTGCCTGAAGCCATGCGCCGTGCGCCGCCCTGGCACCGCATGGCCGTGAGAGGCACCGTGCAGACACAGGTCGGGCAGCCGTCGGGCCGTAGGGGGCCGTCGGGGCATCGGCGTTGGCGGGCAAGCTCGCGTGAGTGTCCTGAAGGTGCAGCCTGGCGGGGGAAGGTGGCCTGTTGGTAACCCTTGTCGAGGGTGGCCGGGGCCCGGAGGTGCTGCGCTCACTCTTGCCGCATACGACTAGCCAACGATTATCGGCGATTCCTGGTCGGGCGTCAAAGCCGCAGGGTCAGGAACTCGCTGTGGTCTGCCCGCGCGCGAGGCGGCGCTTGATCTCGTCGGCGTTCTGGCGGGTACGACGGATCGTGTCCAGCATGTCTGCGGTCAGCGGCTCGGCAGCGGTGAGGCTTTCCAGATCGCGCTCCAACGCATCGAGGCGCACGCGGTCGGCCACCACCCGCAGCTCGGCCTCGGCGTGCTCGCCGACCTCCACCTCGTGCAGCGCCCCGATGCGCTGTGCCAGTTCGGCCAGTCCCGGGCCTTCGCCGCCGGCCTGCATCTCGGCGAGCAGGGTCTGCGGCGATAGCGGGCCCTCTTCGTGGAAGCGGCGGTCGAGCCAACGGAAGAAGCTGCCGTGGGGGTCGAGCACCTCGCACAACAGCTCGTGAGTGGCCACGTCGAGCCGGTCCCACAGGTCGCAGCGCTGCACCAGCAGCCAGGCCCCGCGGTCGAGTGAGCTGGTCGCGGCGCGCAGCGCCCGCCGGTTGGGGCGCGGCGG
>NZ_AZND01000064.1:0-17274 GCF_000576205.1 Methylibium sp. T29
AGCGCGGCGCCGGCGCCGCCGGCGGCCAGCAGGCGCAGGAACTCGCGCCGCTGCTCGTAGGCCGCACGCGGCGTGATCTCGCTGGCCACGGGATGGAGGTAGCCCGCGCGGGCCTGTCGGGGAATCAGCATGGTCGGTCGCCTGGTGAGGAACGCGGAGGTTCGAAGGCCGGCGCGGGGCGGGAGTTCCGTCACGGGCCGCACATCCTTGCACAACAGTCGCGGCGCGACGGGCAACCTTACAGCCCGGGCACGCGTCCCGGGCGACCCGTCAGAGCGCCGAGAAGTCGGTGGAGAGGATGCCGTCGTCGTCCTCGTCGCCGTACAGGCGCAGCGCCTGGGCCGGCTTGCGATCGCGGAAGCTCTTGCGTGCGTACAGCTTCTCCTGCGCCTGCACCGGCAGGTCGGTGATGCGCAGGACCTGGCGGGCGATCAGCACGTCGATCAGGTCTTCGAGCACGCGCACGACGTCGGCGTCGAGCTTCGCGAACTCGCTCTGCGGCGTGCTGCCGGCGCCGACGAAGGCCTGCACCTCCGGGTGGTCAGGCGGCAGAAACTCCGCGCCCGCTTCCGGGTGGCGGTGCAGGCTCAGGACGCGGCCGTCGGCGTGGCGCAAGGCATAGGGCATGACGCTGCCGACTTTAATCGGCGCAGCGTCCTGCCGCTTACAACTGCCCGTAGGAGTGCAGGCCCGACAGGAACATGTTCACGCCGAGGAAGGCAAAGGTGGTGACCACCAGGCCGACCAGCGCCCACCAGGCAGCCACCGTGCCGCGCAGCCCCTTCATCAGTCGCATGTGCAGCCAGGCCGCGTAGTTGAGCCAGACGATCAGCGCCCAGGTCTCCTTCGGGTCCCAGCTCCAGTAGCCGCCCCAGGCCTCGGCGGCCCACAGCGCGCCGAGCACGGTCGCGATCGTGAAGAAAGCGAAGCCGACCGCGATGGCGCGGTACATCACGTCGTCGAGCAGTTCCAGCGCCGGCAGCTTGGCGACGATCGGCCGGCGCAGCGCCAGCGTCAGCGCGAAGAAGGCGCCGACGCCGCCGATCAGGCGCATCGCCGAGCCGAGCGAACCCACCGTTTCGGCCTGCAGCGGCGCGAACGCCGCAAAGGCCCCCAGCACCGCCAGCAAGCCCACCGGCAGGACGATGAAAGCGGTCACCAGGGCCCGCGTCGCGGCCGTCTTCAGCAGGTAGGCCCAGGCGACCATCGCGGCCAGCGCGAAGGTGCCGTAGCCGACGAAGTTGGCCGGCACATGCACCTTCATCCACCAGCTCTGCAGCGCCGGCACCAGCGGCTGGATCTCCTGCGCCTCGCGCGCCACCGTGTACCAGAGCAGGAAGCCGACCGACGCACTGACGATCAGCATCACGAAGGCACCGAGCGAGCGCACGCTGCCCTCGCCACTGCCGGCATTGGCGGCCCGGCCGCTGGCCGTGCTGGCGGCGCGCTGCAGGTAGTTGGCCTCGAAGTACAGGTGGAACAGCGCCGTCATCCAGGCGAACAGCACGAACACCTCGTAGAGGTTGCTGACCGGGATGTGGCCGATGTCGGCGCCGATCTGGTGGCTCTCGTACCAGCGCACCATGGTGCCGGTGAGCGCCATGAACACCGCGCCCCAGGCCAGCAGCGAGCCGATCTTCTCGGCCGTGGCCTGGCTGTCGCGCTGCTTGAAGAAACCGATCCAGTAGAACAGCGTGCTCATGAAGAACAGCGTGCACATCCACAGGATCGCCGTCTGGCTCGCGAACAGGTACTTCAGCAGGAACAGCTGCTGCCCGGCCTCGAGGTCGGCACCGAAGCCGTCGGTGGTGCGGCTGTAGAGGCCGATCGCGAGGAAGCTGGCCAGCGCGACGGCGATCGCCAGGCCCCGCAGCGGGCCCCAGAACCAGCCCAGGCCGATGACCAGCGGTGTCGCGCCGGCGAGGATGCCGAGTTCGTAGCCGTCCATGTGGCTGCCATAGCGCTGGAAGGCATAGCCGGCACCGGCCACGACCAGCAGCGCGAAGATCCAGTCGAAGGCGCTGCGCCGGGCGAAGTAGCCGCCGCGACCGATCGTCAGCATGGCGGGGGGCGTGGTGGTGTTCATGCGCTTTCCTTCGCTAGGAGGCTGTCGCGTATCTGCTCGAACTCACGGTCGGTGTCGAGCGTCTGCCGGGTCGACGACAGCGCGGCGGTCAGGCGCGTGCCGCCGCCGTCCGGTGCGTCCTCGAGCCACACCCACAGGCGGCGTTCGCGCACATAGAGCATCGCGAACACGCCGATGATCAGGAACAGGCAGCCGAGGTAGACCAGCGTCTTGCCCGGCGTGCGCGTGACCTGGAACACGCTGGCCTGCACCTGGGTGTAGTCGTCCAGGGCCAGCAACACCGGCGCCGGGTAGAAGAAGGCATCCGAGAGCGACAGCACGGCCTGTGTCATGAAGGCCTGGGTGGCCTCGTCGGGCACGAGGGGCTTGAGGCCGGCGCGCTCGCGCGTCAGGTTCAGCAACTCGAACAGCGTGCCGTTGAGGATGCGCAGCAGCACGTCCGAGGTGCGCTCGCGGTCGGCTTCCGGCACGCTGGCCTCCAGGAAGCCCGACAGCGCCTGCAGCCCGCCGACGGCCGGTTCGCCCGCGCGCACCGGCTCGATGCCGGCGTAGAGGTCCAGCGCGCGCCGCGCCGATACTGTCAGTTGCTCCGCCAGTTCGGGCTTGTCGGCCGGCGTGGCGCGGGCCACGTAGCGCTGCACCGCGGCCTCGCGCAACGCCCGCTCGTTGAGGCCGCCGCGCAGCCGCATCCAGCCGGCCAGGCCGTCGGCATCGTCGGCCGGAATGCGCAGGTAGCGGAATGGCTCGTTAGGCGTCTCACGCACCCCAGCGAGGAAGACGCGCTGGCCATCGAGCGTGAGCGGCAGCGTGTAGTTGTTGTACTCGCGGGCCTGGCCGGCCGCGTCGCGCAGCTTGTAGCTGATCGACGGCCCGACGTTCTGCAGCGTCTTCTCGGTGCGCGTCTTCGCGCCGGAACCGAGGTGGCTCTCGAGCCGGTTGACGAGATCGACCTTGCGTACGTCGGTGCCGCCGCTCGCATCGACCGCCGCGAGGTTCTCGACGTTGATGACGCGCAGGCCGGTGAACTCGAGACCGAGCGTCTGGCCGTCGCGCTCGCTCTGGATCTTGGTCTCGGTGCCGACCTCGCCGTCCATCTGGAACGGCGTCCCGCCGCCCAGCGGCCAGCCCCGGAGCTTGAGCTTGGAGCCGCCGTCCTCGAAGCTCGACAGGTAGATCATCACGCCGCGGTGCTGCACCGGCTCGTTGACCTTCACGGTCGCGGTGCGGGTGGCGCCGGTGTCGCGGTCGTGCAGCACGATGTCGCTGGCGAATCGCTTGGGCATGCCGGTCGGGTAGAAGTCGACCAGGAACTTCTTCAGCTCGATGTCGAACGGCAGCGGCTGCAGCACCACGCCGTCCTTCAGCTGGATCACCGCGGTGCCGCCACGCTTGCCTTCGCCGACCAGGATGTTGCCGCGGTAGGTCGGGTTGCCCTCGGAGAGCACATGTTCGGCCGGCACGTTGCGCAGCAGGCCGGCCCCGGGCCAGGCGGACTTGTCGAACAGCGCCATCTGCGCACGCACCACCAGGTCACCGTCGAACAGGCCGCCGATGCAGATCAGCACGATCGCCGAGTGCGCGGCCAGATAGCCGAGTTTGTTGGCAGCGCCCTTTCGGGCCGCCACCATCACGCCGCCCTCGCGTTCCTGCAGCTTGGCCTTCCAGCCGCCAGCGACCAGCAACGCCGACACGCGGTCCAGCACCTCGGCGCGTGGCGCGGCGAGTGTGCCCTCGGCGCGGTGATGGAAGGACTTGAGGCTGCTCGCGCGGATCTGCTCCTTGTAGGCCTTGAGATCGACCAGGATCTTCGGCGCGTTGCGCGCGATGCACAGGCTGGTCGACGCGACCAGGAAGGCCAGGATCAGCAGGAACCACCAGGCGCTGTAGACCGCATAGAGGTCGAGTGCGTCGAACACCTGCGCCCAGAACGGCCCGAACTGGTTCACGTAGTTGTTCATCGACTCGTGCTGCCGCAGCACGGTACCGATGACCGAGGCGATGCAGATCACGGTCAGCAGCGTGATCGAAAACCGCATCGACGACAGCACCTCGACCGCTGCGCGCAACGTGCGCGAGCGAGTCGGCAGTTCGAGGCCGGTGGTACTGACGGTCATGGGAAAGGGACGATTCGACGAAGGGCGAACAGGCAGAGGCGGCAACAGCCCGAAAGTTCAACCGGCGCGCCGCACAAATACGAAGGCCGGCGTCGAGCCGGCCTTCGGGAAAGCGCGCCGGCGCGTCCGGGTCAGCGCAGCCCGGCGATGTAGTCGGCGACGGCCTTGAGCTCCTTGTCGCTGAGCTTGGCCGCGATGACGCTCATCTGGGCGTTGTTGTTGCGTGCGCCGCCGCGGAAGGCCACCAGTTGCGCCTCGGTGTAGTCGGCGTGCTGGCCGCCGACGCGCGGGTACTGGGCCGGGATGCCCGCACCGGTCGGGCTGTGGCAGCCGGCACAGGCCGGCACCTGCTTGTCGGCGATGCCGCCGCGGTAGATCTGCTGGCCCAGCGTGACGGTGTCCTTGCTCTTGGCAAAGCCAGGCTTGGCCTGCTTGCTCGCGTAGAAGGCCGCCACGTTGCGCATGTCGTCCTCGCTCAGGGTCGAGGCGAAGCCCTTCATGATCGCGTTGTTGCGCTTGCCCGACTTGAACTCGGCCAGCTGCTTGGCGAGGTACTCGGGATGCTGGCCCGCCAGGATGGGGTTGGCGGGGCTGCCGCGCGAGCCGTCGGCGGTGTGGCAGGCGGCGCACACCGCAGTGGAGATCGCCTCGCCCTTTTTGAGGTCGGGCTTGGCAGGCGCCTTGGCCTCCTCCGCCAGAACCGGGGTCACGAGGGCGGCGGCCAACAGGAACGACAGGAGAGACTTCATGGGCGAGCAATGGAGGAGTGGGTGGCGAACGGGTCAGCCCCGTCGGCTAACCAGCGATTTTACAATGCCGCATGAACTCGCCCACTCCGGCGGTCCCGGACCCCGCCAAAGTGGCGCTGGCCTGGACCCACACCGCCCGCTTTCTCACCACCGCCGCGCGGATGGAACACCTGCCGGTCAACGAGCTGCCGGAGATTGCCTTCGTGGGCCGCTCGAACGCCGGCAAGTCCACCGCGATCAACCTGCTGACGCAGCAGAAGCGCCTGGCCTTCGCCTCGAAGACACCCGGCCGCACCCAGCACATCAACCTGTTCTCGCTCGGCCCGAAGGACGCGCCCGACGCGCTGTTCGCCGACCTGCCCGGCTACGGCTACGCGGCCGTCGCGCGCGGAGCAAAGCTGCGCTGGCAGCAGGTGATGGCGGAGTATCTGGAAACGCGGCGCAGCCTGTCGGGCGTGGTGCTGATGGTCGATTCCCGGCTGGGCTTCACCGAACTCGATCAACAGCTGCTGGCCTTCGTGGCGCCGCGCGTCGGCACCGGAGAGATCAAGCTGCTGGTGCTGCTGACCAAGGCCGACAAGCTCAACCGCCGCGAGGCCGATGCCGCGCTCGCTGCCGCGCAGGGGGTGCTTGGACAGTTGGCGACCGACGACGCCGACCTGAGCCTCGCGCTGTTCTCGGCACTGAGCCGGCGCGGTGTCGGTGATGCCGCCCAGGTGCTGCACACCTGGGCGCACGGCGAGCCGGCGCCGGGATCGACGCCGGCTGGCTGAACCGGCCGCCGCCGCTCAGGGGCGGCCGAGCAGCAGGTAGACCGCGGTGTCGCCGCGCGGCGCGTAGGCCACGCCGACATAGAGCGGGCCCAGCCCGGTATCCGCACCGAGGAAAACGCTCGTGCCGGTGCGCAGGTCGCCGAGGCTCATCTGGCGGCGTTCGGCCCAGGCATTGCCAGCCTCCAACGACAAGCCGGCGAAGAAGCCACGGGTCAGTGCAGGCGGGGTCAGCCGGTAGTAGTAGCTGGCGCGACCGAACAGCAGGTAGTTGCCCTCGACCTGGCCCGGTTCGTAGCCCGAAAGATTCTGGAAGCCGCCGAGCGCATACAGGCCGCGCCCCAGCGGCGCCGAGCGGCCGGCGAACAGCGTGCTGCCGTAGAAGTTCAGCGTGTGCTTGGCGGCCCAGGTGGTGGCGACATTCACGTTGGCCTCGACGCGGCTGAAGTCGCGCTCGGCTTCGCCGGCATCGCTGCCGCTGCGTACACGCCCTCCGGCCAGCTCGCCGACCAGCCGGTAGCCCTCCTGCGCGAAGAAGGCGTAGTCGAGCTGGTCGACGATGGCCCGCAGACGCAGGCCGATCTCGCGCCGCTCGGTGCCGCCGCCGGGCGCGGCGAAGTCGCGACTGACGATCAGCGTCTTGTCATCCCAGCGCTGCAGATAGGGTCCGAGTCGCAGCTCGCCGAACTCGCCCCAGGGCTGGCCGAGGTCGACGCCGAGGCGCAGGCTGCTGCGGCGGAAGCGACCGCTCTCGGGCCCTTCGGCACCAGCGTAGGTGACGACCTCGCGGCGGTCGGCGCTGGCTGTCGGGGCGAGGAACCAATCGTGGCCCAGCGAGGTGTTCCAGCCCAGCGGGCGGTACCACTCGGTGGACCAGCCCGGCCGCGAGCCGATCTCGACCACGTTGCGCCACTCGCTGCCGACCTCGTCGAGCCAGCGCCAGACGTGGGCGATCTTGACGTTGAAGCTGCTGCGCCCGCTGAAGTCGGTGGACAGGCCGAGCCCGAAGCGGAAGTAGTTCGGCCCCCAGGACTTCTCCTCGAGGTTGAACACCACGCCGTCGTCGCCGCTGCCGGTGCGCAGCAACTGATAGTCGACGCGGGTGTAGTCGCCGCTGGCCGCGAGGCGGCGCGCGTCCCGCTCGGCGGCATCGGCGGCGAAGGGCTTGCCGGGACGGGTCTCCAGCTGCTCGGCGAAGCGTTCCGGCCGCGTGACCTCGCTGCCGTCGAACTTCACGAACTCCAATACGGGCTGAGGAAGACCGGGCCGCGCCCGCGCCTGCGCCCAGCTCTGGTAGCTGGCCTGATCGACGCCATAGGCCTCGAGCTGCAGCACCATCTGGGCCGTCTGCAGCTCGCCCAGCTCGATGAGCTCCATGGCCTTCGCGAAGTCGGCCGAGCTCAGCAGGCCGAGCTGCGGCGCGATCAGCAGATCGCGCGGGCCCAGCGTCGCCAGGCTGCGCTGCACGTTCTGCTCGGTCAGGATGTTGATCATCTGCGTGGTCACGCCGATCAGCGAGCCCAGCGTGTCGCGCGCACCCAGCGGCGTGCCGATGTTGACGGCGATCACGACATCGGCGCCCATCGCACGCGCCACATCGACCGGCAGGTTGTTCACCAGCCCGCCGTCACCGAGGATGCGCCCCTCGATCTCGGTCGGTGCGAACACGCCGGGCACGCTCATGCTCGATCGCATCGCAAGCGCCAGATCGCCCTCCTTCAGCACCAGCGGCTGACCGTTCTCCATGTCGGTGGCGACGGCACGAAAGGGCGTGGGCAGGCGGTCGAAATCGCGCACCGCACGCACCGGCAGCGTGTACCGGCGCAGCAGCGACTCCAGCCCGCGGCTCGACAGCGTGCCGATCGGCACGCGCAGCTCGCCGTCGCGCAGGCCGATCTCGAGCGCCGAGGCGATCTCGAAGTCCGTCTCCTTGCGCCGCTGCGACAGCTCGCGGCGCGCGACGCGGGTCGCGAACAGCTGGTCCCAGTCGACCTTGAGCAGCTCGCGCTCCAGCGACTCGGCGCTCATGCCGCTCGCATACAAGCCGCCGATGATCGCGCCCATCGAGGTGCCTGCGATCACATCGATCGGGATGCGCTCGCGCTCCAGCACCTTCAGCACGCCGACGTGCGCGAGACCGCGCGCTCCCCCACCCGACAGCACGAGGCCGATGCGCGGCCGCCCCGCGGGTTGCAAGGATCGAGGCTCGGTCACGGGTGCCGCGGCACGGGCCGCGGCCGGGGCGGAGGCGGCAGACGCGGCGGCCGGCAGTGGCGACGGTGACATGCCGCCCGCCTCGGCCATTGCCGCCGCTGCGACGATCGCAACGATCAAGCCTCCCCGGAGCGACGACAGGACGCGGATGCGGTACATGCCGGGATTGTGCGGGGCTCTCGCACGATCCCCGCGACGGTGGCGCGATGACGCCGCGCCTCAGCCCAACGTGGTGTCGCGGCCGCGCGGCGGCGCCATCAGGGCGTCGACGGCGCGCTCGATGAGGTTGCGCTGCTCCAGTGGCCCGGCCAGGCCGCCGTCGGCCAGGCGCTCGAGCGCACGCCGCGTGAGGCCGTGCGTGAGTCCGAGTTCGGCGTCGCTGAACAGCCAGTGCTCGCGCGACTCGTCGACCCACAACACGCGCGCCACGGTCCAGTCGCCGCGGGCGACCAACCGGCACCAGGTACCGACCGCCAGGTGCTGCAGCCAGCCGCGCGCGCCCGCCACCGGCGCCTCGGGCATCAGCGCCGCCGGCACGGTGTCGAGCGTCGCGATGTCGAACATCGAGTCGCCGGCCGGCGTGCGCGGCGCTGGCTCGTCCGGCAGTTCTTCCTCGCGCATCCGGCGCACGATTTCCTCTGGCGTGAGGGACACCGCCGCACTCCCGATCGGCCGCAACAGGTCGGTGTGGCATGCCATCAGGGTGGCCAGCACGGCATCGCGTTGCGAGGGAGGTGTGGCGATGCGCGCCATGCCCTGCTGCAGTCGCTGCACCAGGCCCGGCACCGCGGCCACCAGGCGGCGACGGTCGTCCTCGCTGCGCAGCGGCGCAAGGCTGGCGAGCAGATCCGGCACCACGGCCAGCAGACCGCGCGTCGTGTCGGCCTGCTCGCCGTCGTTGATCAGGCATGCGCCAGCACCTCGGGCCACGGCCCGGTGAGGAAGTGCTGCAGCGTCTCGTCCAGCACCACCGCCGCGGCCGGGCGGGCCGGCGTACTGCCCTCGATGCGCCACGGCGAGGTCGCGTCCTGCAGTTCGAGTCGCACCTGCCGGCGCAGCGCCTCGACCATCGTGACGCGCCGCGCGGCCGCCTGCAGCTTGGCGATCGGCGCAGCGGCCTCACGCCGCTCGGCGTCGAGCTCGCCGACCAGCAGCGAATCGAGCGCGGTCAGCGCCTGCGCGTGCACCGCGATCGCCGGCGTGGCCGCCTGCAGGCGCGTGAACAGCACCTCGACGTCGAGCAGCAACGCGCACAGCCGGGGATCATCGTCGTCCTGGAAGCCGGCCGTGTGCGACGCGAGCCGAATCATCATCTGCCAGATCGGGTGCGAGTGATCCTCCAGCACCCGGGGCTCGCGCAGCGCCACGCGCAGCAACGGTGCCTGCAAGCTGGCCAGCGTGGAACGCACCGGCAGCGGCAGCAGCGCGTCGTCGAGCACGGCGCCGCTCAGGTGGGCCACCAGCAGCATGATCTCGCGGTCGTCGTCGTGGCGGCCGGCCGCCTCGAGGAAGGGCAGCCGGGCCATCAGGCGGTCGGCGCCCTGGATCCCCAGCGGTCGCCGCGCCAGCACATGCACCAGATTGCGGTCGAGCTGCTGCAGCGAATCGGCCTCGTCCATCGGACCGGCGCGCGTGGCACCGTCGATGTTCGCGTAGCGCGTGCTGAGGCGGCTGCGCAGGCTGTCGAGTGCGCCGGGACGCGTCAGGTCGTAGCCGGAATTCGGCGGCGCGACCCGCCGTGCCGCCGGCGTGGAGCTGGCCTTCCAGCCGCCTGGCCGACCCCCAGTCGGCCAGGCGCCGGCCGGCGTCGATCGCGACCTGCTTCAGCGCCTGTGCGAGCGGCTCGCCGCTGGCGCGCATCAGTGCCTTGCGGGCCGGTGCGCCGAGGCCCAGCACCTCGCTGGCGTCCCACACCGCGCGCACCAGCAGCTCGGGCCGCAGCAGGTTGGAGGTCGCGCGCACCGTGTCCTGGCCGCGCAGCGTCGCTGTGCGCGACTGCAGCTCGTGCAGCTCGTGCTCGGCGGCGTGGTCGACCAGCTGCACCGCGCGCAGCAGCTCGATGTTCTCTTCGGCCTCGGCTTCGTCGACCAGCGTCAGCGCTTCGGCCGACCAAGCCGGACGCGGCGACAGCGTCGCGCCCGCGTCGGGCGCGCCGGCCTCGATCTCGCTGCGCCAGCGCGAACCCAGCAACTCACCGACGCGACGCGCCCACAGCGGATGGTTGTGACGCAGGGCCAGCTCGGCGTCGTCGCGCGGGCGCGCCGGCAGTTCGCGCAGCGCGCTGCGGGTGGTCGGTGCGTGCAGCGCCTGCAGGGCCTCGTTCGCGACCCGGCTCATCCAGCGCGGCACCTCCGCGAGACAGCTGTCGAGGTAGCGCTGCAGCAGCGGCGAGACATCCATGCGCCCGATTATCCCGGGAGCGTTCGCCGAACGCGCATGAAAAAGGGCCGCATTTCTGCGGCCCTTGCTGACGCGGTTCTGGGCAGAGCCCAGGCGGCCGGCCTCCCGTGGGAGGCCGGCGGGACATCACATGTCCATGCCCATGCCACCCATGCCGCCCATGCCACCCGGCATGCCGCCGGCCGGCGCGTCGTCCTTGGGCGACTCGGCGACCATGGCTTCCGTCGTCAGCATCAGCGCGGCCACCGAGGCGGCGTTCTGCAGCGCGGTGCGGGTCACCTTGGTCGGGTCCAGGATGCCCATCTCGATCATGTCGCCGTAGGTGCCGTTGGCGGCGTTGTAGCCGTAGTTGCCCTTGCCGGCGAGCACGGCGTTCACCACCACGCTGGCTTCGTCACCGGCGTTGGTGACGATGATGCGCAGCGGCTCCTCGATCGCACGCAGGATCAGCTTGATGCCGGCGTCCTGGTCGGCGTTGTCGCCCTTGATCGCACCGGCGGCCTGCTTGGCGCGCAGCAGCGCCACGCCACCGCCGGCCACGATGCCTTCTTCCACCGCGGCACGCGTGGCGTGCAGGGCGTCTTCGACACGGGCCTTCTTTTCCTTCATCTCGACTTCGGTGGCGGCACCGACCTTGATGACGGCCACGCCGCCGGCGAGCTTGGCCACGCGCTCCTGGAGCTTCTCGCGGTCGTAGTCGCTGGTGGCTTCCTCGATCTGCACGCGCACCTGCTTGACGCGGGCTTCGATGTCGCCCGCCGCGCCGGCGCCGTCGATGATCGTGGTGTTTTCCTTGCCCACCTCGACGCGCTTGGCCTGGCCCAGATCGGCCAGCGTGACCTTCTCGAGCGTCAGGCCGACTTCCTCGGCGATGACCTTGCCGCCGGTCAGGATCGCGATGTCCTCGAGCATCGCCTTGCGACGGTCACCGAAGCCCGGCGCCTTGACGGCCACGACCTTCAGAATGCCGCGGATGGTGTTGACCACCAGCGTCGCGAGCGCTTCGCCTTCGACTTCCTCGGCGATGATCAGCAGCGGACGGCCCGACTTGGCCACCTGCTCCAGCGTCGGCAGCAGGTCACGGATGTTGCTGATCTTCTTGTCGTAGAGCAGCACGAACGGGTTGTCGAGCACCGCGCTCTGCTTTTCCGGGTTGTTGATGAAGTAGGGCGACAGGTAGCCGCGGTCGAACTGCATGCCTTCGACCACGTCGAGCTCGTTGTTCAGGCTCTTGCCGTCTTCGACGGTGATGACGCCTTCCTTGCCGACCTTGTCCATCGCCGACGCGATGATCTGGCCGACGTCGTCGTCCGAATTCGCCGAGATGGTGCCGACCTGGGCGATTTCCTTGCTGGTGGTGGTCGGCTTCGACTGCTTCTTCAGCTGCTCGACCAGGCTCACGACGGCCTTGTCGATGCCGCGCTTCAGGTCCATCGGGTTCATGCCCGCGGCCACGTACTTCATGCCTTCGCGCACGATCGCCTGGGCCAGCACGGTGGCGGTGGTGGTGCCGTCACCGGCGTTGTCCGAGGTCTTGGAAGCGACTTCCTTGACCATCTGGGCGCCCATGTTCTGGAGCTTGTCCTTCAGCTCGATTTCCTTGGCCACGGACACACCGTCCTTGGTCACGGTCGGGGCGCCGAACGAACGCTCGAGCACCACGTTGCGGCCCTTCGGGCCCAGGGTCACCTTGACCGCGTTGGCCAGGATATTCACGCCTTCGACCATGCGCGCGCGGGCTTCACCGCCGAAAACGACGTCTTTAGCTGCCATTTGTATTCTCCGAAATCTGATTTGCCGGCTCGCGCCGGGGAATTCTTCTGTCTACGGCCGGCCCTTGGGGCCTTGACTTCGCTGCGCGAAGTCAGCCTGCGACGAAAGCAAATCGCACGCGATTTACTTTTCAACCACGGCGAAGAGGTCTTCCTCGCGCATCACCAGCAGTTCGTCACCGTCGACCTTGACGGTCTGGCCGCTGTACTTGCCGAACAGCACGCGATCGCCGACCTTGCAGTTCAGGGCGATGAAGTCGCCCTTGTCGTTGCGCTTGCCCGGACCCACGGCCAGCACTTCACCCTGGTCGGGCTTCTCGGCGGCGTTGTCGGGGATCACGATGCCCGAAGCGGTCTTGGTTTCCTGTTCGAGGCGCTTGACGATCACGCGATCGTGCAAAGGACGAAGTTTCATCGCATCTCCTTGATGGGTATCGAATATCTACGGACTTGTTTCGCGCAGTTAGCGCAAGCTCACAATTGCGCAGCCAGAGACGATGATGCCGTCTCCGGCTTGTTAGCACTCAGTCTGCGCGAGTGCTAGCGACAGATTATAGGGGTCGCTCACGGCGTTTCAATAGCGCCGCGCCCGGAGCGTGACGAAGGCCCGACTTGCGGCGGGCCGCCGCGGTCAGACCCCCGCCGTCTCGATCTCGCTGAAGGCGTGGTTCAGCCAGAGCTTGAGACGCTGGCGCTCCATCAGACCCAGGCTCGGGCCTTCGCTGCCCGGCGAGTTGCGCGCGGCCCAGAAGCTGCTGTTGCTGGCGTCGATCTTCTGCACCACCGAGTCGTGCAGGCGCTTGAGCGTGATCACACGAGCGCCCAGTGCCAGCGCGCGATCCTGTTCGCCCGACTTCTCGAGCTGGCTGAAGTCGTCGCCGCGGAGCTGGTTGCGCACCAGCACGTAGCGCAGGCGCCGGCCGAAGCGGTCGAGCAGGCGCTTGAGCAGATCGACCGAGTCCTTGCCGGAGTCCATCACGTGCCAGTAGTGGATGGCGACACCGGACATGTCGGCTAGGTCCAGCACGCCCGACTCATCCATCCACTTCACCAGAGGATCATGGGTCTGCGCTGCCAGGTCGACCAGCACACGGCGACCCGGGGCCTCGATGGCCGCCTCGACGATCGCATCCAGCGCCTCGTAGCGATCGGCCAGCACCGGCGAGGCGTAGCCCGCATAGAAGCGCATCAGCGAGCCGTGCGAACGGTCGGTATCGAAGCCAGTGAACGGGACCTCGTGGTCGATCAGGTACTGCGCCAGCAGACGCGACACGAGCGATTTGCCGACGCCGCCCTTCTCGCCGCCGATCATGTGGATCCTCGACGTGGTCGCGGTCTCGAGCGTGGGAATCTGCGTCATGCTGCTCAGCTCTCCATGGCGAAAGGCGGAACGTCGGCCGGCGGGATGCCATGTCGAATTCGTCGCCCGTACGGGACATTGTGCAACGCAGCGAGGGGCGCCACACGGCGGGCCGCGCGATATCGGACTGCGTTCTGCTCCTTGACACGGCCGCTCGGCAGGGCCGGGACGGCTTCTATCATTCGGCATGTCCTCACCCGCTGCGCCGGCCGCCGCTCCGCCCTGGCTACAACGCTGCTTCGGTCCGTGGGTCAGGCTCGTGTCGCGCGAGACGCTGCGCGCCGACCTGCTGGCCGGCCTGCTGGGCGCCGTGCTGGTGCTGCCGCAGGGCATCGCCTTCGCCACGCTCGCCGGGCTGCCGCCGCAGTACGGCCTGGCCACCGCCATCCTGCCGTGCATCGTCGCGGCGCTGTTCGGCTCCAGCCTTCACGTGATGTCGGGGCCGACGAATGCGAACTCGCTGGCGCTGGCGGCCATGCTCACGCCGCTGGCCTGGGTGCGCAGCCCCGACTACATCGAGCTCGCGCTGACCGTCACGCTGCTGGTCGGCGTGATGCAGACCCTGATCGGCACGCTGCGCCTGGGCAGCATCGCCAACTTCATCTCGCCGGCGGCCTTGCTAGGCTTCACCGCCGGCGCCTCGGTGCTGATCGCGCTGCATGCCCTGCCCGACCTGCTGGGCATGAGTTCCGGCACCGGGTTGAGGCCGATGCTCGAGGCCCTCTGGCAGCGGCCGCTGGAGGCGGTGCACCTCGGCTCGCTGGTCGTCGGCGTGGTGGCCCTCGCGGTCACGCTCGCCGTGCGGCACTGGCAGCGGCGCTGGCCAGCGCTGCTGCTGGGACTGGCGGCCGGCACGCTGGTCGCCGTGCTGCTGAACGCCAGGCACGAGGACGGCACGTTCTGGCATGTCGAGCAGATCGGCGAAGTGCCGCTGCCCTGGCCGCGCTGGCACTGGCCGGATATCGACGTGGCGCGGCTGCGCGACCTGGTCAGCATCGCCTTCGCCCTGACGCTGGTGGCGCTCGCCCAGTCGATCTCGATCGCCAAGGCCGTGGCCGCCCGCTCGGGCCAGCGCATCGACGCCAACCGCGAGTTCCTCGGCCAGGGCCTGTCCAACGTGGTGGGAGGCCTGACCTCCGCCTATGTCTCCTGCGGATCGCTGAACCGTTCGATCCCCAACCTCGAGGCCGGCGCGCGCACGCCACTGGCTTCGGTGTTCTCGGCCGGGCTGCTGCTGTTGCTGGTGCTGGTGAGTGCCCCGCTGCTGGCGCTGATCCCGAATGCGGCGATCGCCGCGGTGCTGCTGCCGGTCGCCTGGAACCTGCTCGACCTGCCCGGCTGGCGGCGCCTGATGCGGCTGGAGCGCAGCGACTTCGCGATCGCCGCGGCCACCGCGATGGCCACCGTGAGCCTCAGGCTCGAGATCGCGATCCTGCTCGGCAGCATCCTGTCGCTGAGCAGCTACCTGCAGCGCACGGCGCGGCCGGCGATGCGCACGATGGGGTTCGATTCCGTGGCGCCGGACCGCCCCTTCGTCGTGCTCGACGGCCAGGCCGAGGCGCTGCCGGAGTGCCCGCAGCTCAAGCTGCTGCGCATGGAGGGGGCGGTCTACTTCGGCGCCGCCCAGCATGTGTCCGACACGCTGCACCACCTGCGCTCGGCGCCTACCGCGCCGCGCCACCTGCTGGTCATGAGCAAGAGCATGAACTTCATCGACCCGGCCGGCGCCCAGGTCTGGGACGAAGAGCTGCGCGCCCGCCGGGCCGACGGCGGCGACCTCTATTTCCACCGCCCGCGCCCGCCGGTGCTGGACCTATGGGAACGCTCGGGCTTCCTCGACGCGCTCGGTCGAGACCATGTGTTCTCCGACAAGCACAGCGCAATCGCACGGATCGTGCCGCGCCTCGACCCGGCGATCTGCGTCGGCTGCAAGGTCAGGATCTTCGGCGAGTGCGCCCACCAGCCCGGCGCGCCGCCGGCGCCGGAGATCTGAACCGCCGCAGCCCGATCAGCTGCGCGGTTGCGGTGCCGGCGGCGGCTGCACCGACTGCGCGCGCGCGACGCGCGTGGTGCCGCCGGTCGAGATCAGCACCACCTGGTCGCCGGGCTGAAAGCTTTCCTTGCCCTGCGCCTGGACGATGGCACGCCGCTCGCCGTTGCGCAGCTGCACCATGATCTCCAGCGCCTGCTCGCGCGTCGCGAGCCGCTCGGTGGCGTTGCCGACCACCGCGCCGGCCACCGCACCCAGAACGCCCACCACCACGGCTTCACGGCGGCCGCGACCGAACTGCCGGCCACGCCACCCGCCACGCCGCCGGCCACACCGCCGATGCCCGACTGGCTGCCGTCGACCGTGACCTCGCGCACGTTGACGACGACAGCGTCCTGCACGGTCGACAGCCGCTGCGCGTCGCCGCGCTGGACCACGTCGGGACTGGTGGTGGAGCAGGCGGCCAGGGCCAGCACGACGCCAGCGATCAACAGGTTCTTCATGTGAGCTTCCTTCACGCACTGGGCGATCACGGCACAACGAGGCCGCCCTCGGGGGCGTTGACGCCACGGAGCGGTTGGAGTCGGGGCTTGCGTTCGCGGTTCAGCCGCGCGCAACACCGGAACGGAATTATTTCACCGCGACTTCAACCATGCAGACGGCTGGAGCGCGGCACGCTGGCCAGCAGGAATTCCATCTGATCGACCAGGATGCGGCGGCCGCGCAGGATCATGTCCTCGTGCAGGCTCGGCACGTAGGGAGGTAGAGCAGGCTCATGCGCGCCTCTTCCGGCGTGCGGTTGGCCTTGTGACCGTTGCAGCTGCGGCAGGCGGTGATGCAGTTCATCCAGCTGTCGAGCCCGCCGCGCGAGGTGGGCTGGATGTGCTCGCGGGTCAGGTCGTCGGCATGGAACTGGCCCCCGCAGTAGGCGCAGATGTAGCGGTCGCGCACGAACAGCTTGGGGTTCGACAGCGCCGGCGTCTGCCGCCAGGCGCGGCTGGGCACGCTGCCGCGGACCGCGATGATGGAGTGCACCTCGATGCGCGACTGCAGGCCGGTGCGGCGCTGGATGCCGCCACGCAGCACCACGCAGGCGTCGCCCAGCGTCCACGCGACGCCATCGCTGGCGTAGAGAACCGCCGCCTCGCGGGCGGTGATCCAAGCTGAGGTCGGCCCGACACGTCGAGCTGCAGCACGTCCATGCACAAACTCCTTGACACGGAGCATAGAGCACGGCGGCCCGCCGCCTCAAGCGGAGCAACGCTAGCGGCGGCGGGCCGGGGGTCGATCTGCGGGGTCGGCGCGACACCGCGCGCCGGCGTGTCATGCGCGGGTCATCGACCGGTCGCCGCCGGCAGCAGACCGCGCGTGCCGGCCATCAACCGGGTGAGCCCGAGCAGCGCGTCGATGTTGGGCGTGGGCAGGCCGAGCTTCGCGCCGATCTCGTGGACGGCGGTGACCAGCGCGTCGAGCTCGATCGGGCGGCCGGCCTCCACATCCTGCAGCATCGAGGTCTTGAAGGCCCCGAGCTTGCGGCCCACCGCCTGGCGTTCCTCGCCGCTTTGCGCGATCGGGCAGTCGATACGCGCGCCGATGGCCGACGCTTCGGCCATCGCGCGCAGGCAGAAGGCATTGACCAGCGGATCGTCGAAGATCCGGTCCGCCGTCGCGCCGGTCAGTGCCGACACCGGGTTGGTCGTCATGTTGCCCCACAGCTTGAACCAGATCGCCTGGCGGATGTCCGGTGTGGCCTCGACCTCCAGGCCGCCGTCGCGCAGGGCCTGCGCCACCGCGGCGACGCGCGCGCTGGCGCCGCCGG
>NZ_AZND01000065.1:0-17250 GCF_000576205.1 Methylibium sp. T29
GCGCCGGGCGCTGGCGCACGGCCTCGCGGTGCGCGCCGCACGGCTCGAGGCGTTGTTCCACGTGATCGCCGTGCTGGACGACACCAACCTGGCCCACCGCGGCGGCCTGCCGGGACTGCGCTACGCGCAGGGTGCCGCGGCGAATTTCCTCGCGGCCGGCGGCGCCGCGCAGGGCGATGCGTCAGCGCAGGCCGAAGCCATCCACCGCGCGTTCGTGGCGCGGCGCCTGTCACCCGGCGGCGCGGCCGACGTGCTGGCCGCAGCCTGCTGGGTGCAGCGCGTCTGCACCGATTGAACGGGGCGCCGCCGGGTTCAGGTGCTCAGAGCACCAGCCCGGCGTGCTGCTCCAGCAGCGCCCGCTGCGTGGCCCCGCTGCGCAGCTGTGACAGCCACCATTGCAAGGCCAGGCCCGGCGCGCTGTTGCCCGGCGCATGCCAAGCGTAGTGCAGGCCGAGGTTGCGCGTCGGCAGCGTAGTCTGCTTGATCACCAGCCGACCGGCCTCGGCATGGCGGCGCAGCAGCGGCTCGGGCATCGAGCCGCAGCCCAGTCCGCGCAGCAGCGCCTCCAGCTTGGCGGCGAGGGAGGGTACGGTGAGCACATCCTGGCCAGGCTGCACGCCCAGCGTCATCGGCGCGAAACTGTGCGCACTGTCGGCGATGGCGACCACGCGGTGCGCGGCGATCGTCTCGGCCGACAGCGGCTCGGGCAGGGCCGCGAGCGCATGGTGGGGAGCCACCGCGAAGCGCATGTCCAGCGAGCCCAGCGGTTCGCAGCGGATGCCGCTGCTGCCCTGCGAGGGATCCCCGGCCAGGCCGATCGCCAGGTCGGCCCGGCCGGTGGCCAGCACCTCCCAGGTGCCCGACAGCACCTCGCTGCGCAGCCGCAGCCGCGTCGGCGGCGGGCTGTCTGGGGCATGGCGGGTCGCGACGCGCAGCGTGTAGAAGGCCTCGACCAGCTCGAACACCGCGGTGGGCGCCAGGATGTTGTCGACCGCGACGGTGAGCTGGGTCTCCCAGCCGGTGGCGACGCGCTTGACGCGGTTGGCCACCGCGTCGATCTCCAGCAGCAGCCGCCGGCCCTCGTGCAGCAGCTCCTCGCCGGCGGCGGTGAGCTTGGCCTGGCGCGAGCTGCGGTCGAACAGCAGCACGTCGAGCGCGTCCTCGAGCTGACGCACGCTGTAGGTCAGCGCCGACGGCACCTTGCCCAGCTCGCGCGCTGCCGCCGCGAAGCTGCCGGTGCGGGCGATCAGGTCGACCATGGTCAGCGCTTCGGGCGTCAGGACGTTGCGTCGGTCGCTCATCGGGCTTTCCAGCTTCAAGGACTTTGAATGATGCCATCAAGCCGCAGTGGGCGATCGCGACCCGAGCCCCTCCTACATTGGATTCATCGCGGTGACCTCCACCGCCCCACCAGGAGTCCTCGATGATCACCCTGCGCAAGTCTGCCGAACGGGGCTATGCCGACCACGGCTGGCTCAAGAGCCACCACAGCTTCTCGTTCGCCGAATACCACGACCCGGCCCACATGGGCTTCGGCAACCTGCGCGTCATCAACGAGGACCGCATCGCGCCCGGGACCGGCTTCGGCACGCACGGCCACCGCGACATGGAGATCATCAGCTACGTGCTCGACGGCGCACTGGGGCACAAGGACAGCATCGGCAACGGTGCGGCCATCCAGCCCGGCGACGTGCAGCGCATGAGCGCGGGTACCGGCATCCGCCACAGCGAGTTCAACCACGCGACGCAGCAGACCACGCATTTCCTGCAGATCTGGATCCTGCCGGAAGCGCAGGGCGTCGCGCCGGGCTACGAGCAGAAGCACTTCGCGGCCGACAGCAAGCGCGGCGTGCTCAAGCTCGTGGCTTCGCCCGACGGCCGCGACGGCGCGGTGACGCTGCATGCCGATGCCGCGATGTACGTCGGCCTGTTCGACGGCGCCGAAGCCGCCGCACTGGTGCTCGACCCGAAGCGGCTGGCCTATGTGCACGTGGCCCGCGGCAGCGTCAGCGTGAACGGCCGGGCGCTGCAGGCCGGCGACGCGGCCCAGCTCGACGGCGAGAGCCGGCTCGAGCTGAGCCACGGCGAGGGCGCCGAAGTGATCGTGTTCGACCTGGCGCGCTGAGGCGCGCCGGGCTTTGCATTCCCGTCCCCTGTCTCGACCTCCTCGAAAGGAATCCACCATGTCCAAGATCGTGATCGTGTTCCACAGCGGCTACGGCCACACCCGCCGCATGGCCGAATCGGTGGCCCAGGGCGCCGGCGGCGAACTGCTGGCCATCGACGCCGAGGGCAACCTGCCTGAGGGTGGCTGGGAGAAGCTGGCCGCGGCCGACGCCATCATCATGGGCTCGCCGACCTACATGGGCAGCGTGAGCTGGCAGTTCAAGAAGTTCGCCGACGCCTCCAGCAAGCCCTGGTTCGGCCAAGCCTGGAAGGACAAGCTGTTCGCCGGCTTCACCAACAGCGCCTCGATGAACGGCGACAAGCTGTCGACGCTGCACTACCTGTTCACGCTGGCGATGCAGCACAGCGGCGTGTGGGTCGGCACCGGCCTGATGCCAAGCAACAGCAAGGCTGCGGGGCGCAACGACATCAACTACGTGGCGTCGTTCTCGGGTGCCATGGCGCAGAGCCCGTCGGACGCCAGTGTCGACGAGATGCTGCCGGGCGATCTGGAGACCGCCCGCCTGTTCGGCGCGCGGGTCGCCACAATGGCCGCTCGTCTGAACAAGTAAGGAGTGAACGATGGCCGGTCTGCGCGTGTTGTTGATCCCGGGCAGTGCCCGCACGGGCTCGTGGAACCTCCAGCTCGCGCAGGCGGCCGCGGCCGTGCTCCGCGAGCTGGGTGCCGAGCCCAGCGTGGCCGACCTGCGCGCGCTGGCGCTGCCGGTCTACGACGCCGACCTCGAGGCGGCGCAGGGCGTGCCGGCCGGCGCCGGCACGCTGGCGCGGCAGATGGCAGGCCACGACGCCTTCGTGGTGGTCTCGCCGGAGTACAACGCCTTTCCCACGCCGCTGCTGATCAACACCATCGACTGGGTATCGCGACTGCCCGAGGGCATGAAGGCGATGAACGGCAAGCCGACCGCGCTGCTGAGCGCCTCGCCGGGCGCGCTGGGTGGACTGCGCAGCTGCTGGTGCTGCGCAACTTCCTGTCCATCAATCCGGCGATGCTGGTGATCCCGCCGCAGTTCGCGCTCGGCAATGCGGCCCAGGCCTTCACCGCCGAAGGCGCGCTGGCCGACGAGAAGCAGGCCCGGGCCCTGCACGGCGTGCTGGCCGCGCTGGTGAAGACGGCCACCGCGCTCAGCGCCTGAGTCGCGGTCCTGGCACGAAACGGAACAGTCGTGCCGGCCGGCGCCGTGTCTCGTTCCTGGGACGCCCACGCAGGGTAAACAACCGCTTGTCCGAGGGCCCGCTTCGGGCGACGCTGCGGGTCTCAGGAGACTGCACGATGAGACACGATATCGAATTCAAGACCGAAGACGGCACCACCCTGCGAGGCTGGCACTACGTGCCGGGCGGTGGCGGGCCGAAGTTCCCCACCGTGGTCATGTCGCACGGGTTCTCGGCCGTCAAGGAGATGTACCTCGACCACTACGCGGAGGCCCTGGCCGGCGTCGGCGTGGCCTCGGTGGTCTACGACAACCGCAACCTCGGCGCCAGCGACGGCCTGCCGCGCCAGGAGGTCGATCCGCTGCAGCAGATCCGCGACTACCGCGACGCGATCACCTACGCCGAGACGCTGCCGCAGACCGACGCCGAGCGCATCGGCGTGTTCGGCTCCAGCTACAGCGGCGGCCACGTGCTGGTCGTCGCGGCGCTCGACCGGCGCGTCAAGTGCGTGGCCTCGCAGGTGCCGCTGATCTCCGGCCACCGCAATGCGCGCCGGCTGGTGCGCGCCGACCAGTTCGCCGGACTGCGCGCGCTGTTCGACCAGGACCGCCGGGCCCGCCTGCGCGGCGAGCCGCCGATGACGATGCCGATCATCTCGGAAGACCCGGCCGGGCCGGCAGCGTTGCCGACCGCCGATTCGTGGTCGTTCATGAACGCGACCCACCTGCTGCGCGCACCGTCGTGGAAGAACGAGATCACGCTGCGCTCGGTGGAGATGTTCGGCGAGTACGAGCCGGGGGCGCACATCGCCTACATCAGCCCGACGCCGCTGCTGATGATCGTCGCGCTGCAGGACCACCTGACGGTCGCCGACGAGGCGCTGGCGGCCTATGAGCGTGCGCTAGAGCCGAAGAAGCTGGTGCTGCTGAAGGGCGGCCACTTCGATGCCTACGTGCAGGACTTCCACATCGCCGGCGCAGCCGTCACCGACTGGTTCCACCAGCACCTGGTGACGGCCGGCTGAGTCGCGGCAGCGAAACGCCGCGCCGCTTCAGGGCGCGGCGGGTTCGAACCGGTAGGCCCCCGCGTCAAAGCGGCGCGTGCGGCGCCGGAACTCGAAGGTGAAACCCGGCCAGATGACGGTGTTGCGGCCGTTGCGGTCGAGGTACCAGCTGCGGCAGCCGCTGGCCCAGGCGGTGCCGGCCAGGCGGCGCTGCAGCTCTGCGTTGTAGCGTCCTGCGCCTCGCGCCGCACCTCCACGCTGCGCAGCCCGCGCTCGCGCAGCGTGCGCAGCGCGTCGCCGATGTAGGCCAGCTGTGCCTCGATCATCAGCAGCACCGAGGTGTGGCCGAGCCCGGTGTTCGGCCCGTTCAGCAGGAACAGGTTGGGAAAGCCGGCGACGGTGGTGCCGAGATAGGCCTCGCTGGCCTGCTCCCAGGCGTCGCGCAGGTCCAGCCCGTCGCGCCCGACCAGCGTGCCGGCCGGCAGGCGCCCTTGCACGCGAAAGCCGGTGCACCACACCAGCACGTCGGCCACGCGTTCGTGGCCGTCGGCCGTGACCACGCCGCGCGGCGTGATCTCGCGGATCGACTCGCTCACCAGTTCGACATCCGGCCGCGCCAGCGCCGGGTAGTAGTCGTTCGACAGCAGCACGCGCTTGCAGCCCAGCGTATCGTCGGGCGTGAGGCGGGCACGCAGAGCCGGGTCCGCGATCTGGCTGCGCAGGTGGCGGCGCGCCTCGGCCTCGCCCACGCGCAGCCATCGGGGCTGCTGCACCAGCGGGATCGCGCGTGCCTCGTGCAGCCAGTAGCTTGCCCCGCGGGCGATCCGCTGGGCGAACGGCCAGCGCGCGAACAGCCGGCGCTCCCAGTCGTGCAGCGCGCGGTCGGCCTTGGGCAGCACCCAGGCCGGCGTGCGCTGGTAGAGATCGACCTGCGCTGCCCGGCCGGCCAGCTGCGGCACGAGCTGGATCGCGCTGGCGCCGGTGCCGATCACCGCGACGCGGCGCCCGGTCAGGTCCAGCCCGTCGGGCCAGGCGGCGCTGTGGACGCTGAGGCCGGCGAAGCGCTCGATGCCCTCGATGCGTGGCAGCGCCGGGTTGCTGAGGCCACCGAGGCCTGCGATCAACACCGGCGCGCTGAACCGTCGACCGTCGGCGGTGAGCACCTGCCAGCGACCGGTCGTGGCGTCCCAGCGGGCCTCGCGCAGCGCCGCACCGAAGCGCAGGTGCGGGCCGAGTCGGTACTTGCGCACGCAGTGCTCGAGGTAGTCGCGGATCTCGTGCCAGGGCGCGTAGGCACGGGTCCAGCGCGGGTTGGGCTCGAACGAATAGGAGTACAGGTGCGAGGGTACGTCGCAGGCGCAACCGGGGTAGCGGTTGTCCCGCCAGGTGCCGCCCACCGCGTCGGCGCGTTCGAGGATCGCGAAGTCGTCGATGCCGTCGCGACGCAGCCGGATGGCCATGCCCAGGCCGGCGAAGCCGGCGCCGACGATCAGGACCGCGTGTTCTTGGACACTCATGCACTGGGGAGGAAGGACCGAGGCGCGACTTTAAGGGAAGGCGCCGTGCGCACCGGCGTGGCGCGACGGGACGGCAGTGGACTAGCATCGTGTCCATGTCGCCGTTCTCCACGATGTCGTTCACGACCCTGCTGTCGCTGCTGCCCTGGGCCGACTGGGCCGCGGTCGGCTGGTTCTTCGCCGCGTGGTCAGGCTATGCGACCTTCGCCAGCCGCCGCGCGGCCACGCATGCGTCCATTCTTGGCGCCACCAACCGCATCCGACGCCAGTGGATGCTGCAGACCACGCACCGCGAGGTGCGGGTGGTCGATGGCGTGGTGGTGCAGAACCTGTCGACCAGCCCGAGCTTCTTCGCGTCGACCACGATCCTGATCATCGGCGGCCTGCTGGCCTTGCTGGGCACCTCGGACCGCGCGACCGAGTTGGTGCAGGAGCTGCCGTTCGCCACGCGCACCACCGCGCTGGTGTTCGACCTGAAGCTGCTGCTGCTGACGGCGGTGTTCGTCTATGCCTTCTTCCGCTTCACCTGGAGCCTGCGGCAGTACACCTTCGGTGCACTGCTGGTCGCGTCGGCCCCCGAGGCCAAGGCCTACGACGCGCTCGGCGAGGTGGGGCAGGCGCAGCGCGAGGCCTTCGCCGACCGCGCCGGGCGGGTGGTCGGCATGGCCGCCGAGACCTTCAACGACGGCCTGCGGGCCTACTACTTCGCGTTCGCGGCGATCGCCTGGTTCTTCTCGCCGCTGGCGTTTGCACTGGCGACCGCGGGCGTGGTCTACATCCTCTACCAGCGCGAGTTCCGCTCCGAGGTGCTGGCGGTGCTGCGCGGCGACTGAGGGTCCTGCCGGCCTATTTCAGCCCGCCCGAGAGGAAGGCCCGCAGCCGTTCGCTGCGCGGCTGCGCCAGCACCTCGCGCGGCGGGCCCTGTTCCTCGATCAGGCCCTGGTGCAGGAACAGCGTGTGGTTCGACACCTCGCGCGCAAAGCCCATCTCGTGCGTGACGACGATCATCGTGCGGCCCTCGGCCGCCAGATCGCGCATCACCTTCAGCACCTCACCCACCAGCTCGGGGTCGAGCGCCGAGGTCGGCTCGTCGAACAGCATCACCTCGGGCTCCATCGCCAGCGCACGCGCGATCGCGACGCGTTGCTGCTCGCCGCCCGACAGGTGGGCCGGGAAGGTGCTGGCGCGGTGCGCCACGCCCACGCGCGCCAGCAGCGCCTGCGCGCGCTCGGTGGCCTCGGCCTTGCCCAGGCCCAGCACCTGCATCGGTGCCTCGATCACGTTCTGCAGTGCGGTCAGGTGCTGCCACAGGTTGAAGGACTGGAACACCATCGCCAGCCGTGCGCGCCAGCGCTGCAGCTGCTTCGCGTCGCGGGCGCGCAGGCTGCCGTCGCGGTCGGGCACCAGCGCCAGTTCCTCGCTGCCGAGCAGCAGGCGGCCCTGGCTCGGCTGCTCGAGCAGGTTCAGGCAGCGCAGCAGCGTGCTCTTGCCCGAGCCGCTGGAGCCGACGACCGTGATCACGTCGCCGGCACGCGCCGTGAGCGACACGCCCTTCAGCACCTCGTGAGCGCCGTAGCGCTTGTACAGGCCCAGGGCCTGGAGCTTGGGATCGCCGCTCATGCCTCAGGCACCCAGCAGCTTGCCGGTCCGCCGGGCCTCCTGGCCGGCCACCTTGGCCAGCCGGGTGCCGGCCGTCACGAAGCGCAGGTTCTCGCGGGCGTAGAGCAGGCCGTCGGTCGCGCTCGCCAGCGCCGTCATCTGGCCGCTGATCGGGTCGATCACGTCGACGATCAGCTCGCCTTCGCGCACCCAGTCGCCGGGCCCGCGGTGCCAGGCCAGGACGCCGCTGACCGGCGCGGTGACCGGCATCGAACCGGCCAGCGGCGTGGCGGGGTAGGGCAGCGGCGGCAGCGGCGGGGCCTCGCCGGCGACCAGGCCGCGATGGGTCAGGAAGTCGACCAGCGCCTGCGCATCCTGGCGCGCCTGCGCGTGGCCCACGTCGGCCATGCCGCGCAGCTCGACCGTCACCGACAGACAGCCCAGCGGGATCGGCCGCGCGAGGCCGGCCTTCTCGGCCAGCTCCCACCAGATCTGCGAGCAGGCCTCGTCAAAGGGCTGGTCGCCCGACTCGGTGGCCAGCAAGGTTGCCTGGGCGCCGAGGTAGCGTGCCAGCGGTTCGGTCTGCGGCCACAGCGGCGTGCCGGCGTAGAGGTGCAGCACGGCCTCGGCATCGCAGTGCAGGTCCAGCACCACCTCGGCGTCGCAGGCCAGCGCCAGCAGCGTGCGGCGCTGCGCCTCCAGCTCGGACTCCACGGTGAGCAGCGCCACCGATTCGCGCAGCGCCGCCCGCACCAGCGCGGCGTTGGCCTGCGCGTCCGGCCCCAGCGACGGCTCGATGCGCGCCCACACCGCGTCGCGCAGCGCCGGGTAGTGGCGGTTGAAGTTCTCGCCGCTGGCGAGTTCGAAGCGGCCGATCGGGCTGCGCAGCAGCCACTGCGACAGGCCGATGGGGTTGGCCACTGGCACCACGACCACCTCGCCGCGCAGCGCGTCCCGGGCCTCCAGCTCGGCCAGCCGCTCGCGCAGGTGGTGCGCGACCAGCATGCCGGGCAACTCATCGGCGTGCAGCGAAGCCTGCACGTAGACCTTCGGGCCGCCGGGCGGGCCATAGTGGAAGCTGGTGAGCGTGCGCAGCGTGCCGAGACTGCGGCTGGGCAAGGGGTGGTCGCGGCGGTGCATGGTGGTGGAGGTCTCCGGAGGCTCAGGCGCGCGGGCGCAGGTGGGAGAGCCAGCGGCGCTCGGCCGCGTGCAGCGCACCCACCAGCGCCAGCGTCAGGCCCAAGTAGACCGCAGCGGCCGTCAGGAAGGCTTCGAAGGCAGGTAGAAGCGCGAGTTGACCTCGCGCGCGGCGCCGGTGAGGTCGAGCAGCGTGACCACGCTGGCCAGCGAGGTGCCGTGCAGCATCAGCACCGCCTCGTTGCCGTAGGCCGGCAGCGCGCGCCGCAGCGCCGAGGGCAGCAGGATGCGGCGCCAGACCTGGGCACGCGACAGGCCCAGTGCGCGTGCCGCCTCGACCTCGCCATGCGGCGTGGCCTTCAGGCTGCCCGCGATGATCTCGGTGGTGTAGGCGCAGGTGTTGACGGCGAACGCCAGGCAGGCGCAGAACCAGGCCGACTGCAGCCAGGGCCAGGCGATGCTGGCGCGGACCCACTCGAACTGCGCCAGACCGTAGTAGACGAGGAACAGCTGCACCAGCAGTGGCGTGCCACGGATCACGTAGGTGAAGCACCACACCGGGCCGTGCAGCCACCGCGAGGCCGACACCCGCAGCACCGCGAGCGGGAGTGCCGCCACCAGCCCGATCGCCAGCGAGATCAGCAGCAGCTGCAGCGTGGTGGCGAGGCCGCTCGCGTAGAGCGGCAGGCTCTCGGCGATGGCCTCGAAGTTCACAGTGCGCCCGTCCTCACGCCGACCGCGAGACGGCGGGCCAGCGCCTTGAAGCCCAGCTCGCTGACGCTGGTGATGGCGAGGTAGATGAGTGCCGCGCTGGCGTAGAAGACGAAGGGCTCGCGCGTCGCGCCGGCCGCCTGGGTGGCGCGCAGCATCATGTCGTTCAGGCCGATCACCGAGACGATGGCGGTGCTCTTGACCAGCACCAGCCAGTTGTTCGACAGGCCGGGCAGGGCGTAGCGCAGCATCTGCGGCAGCAACAGACGGCGCAGCACCTGCCAGCGGCTCATGCCGCAGGCCAGGCCGGCCTCGCGCTGGCCGGGCGCCAGTGCAAGGAAGGCGCCGCGGAAGGTCTCGCCGAGGTAGGCGCCGAACACGAAGCCGATCGTCAGCACGCCGGCCACGAAGGGGTCGACATCGATGTAGTCCGCGAAGCCCAGTTGCTGGGCCAGCGCATTGACCGCAAGCTGGCCGCCGAAGAACACCAGCAGCATCAGCACCAGGTCCGGCACGCCGCGGATCAGCGTGGTGTAGGCCAGCGCGCCGCCCTGCAGCCAGCGCGAGCGCGACAGCCGGGCGCTCGCGGCGGCCAGGCCCAGCACCGCGGCAATGGCCAGCGACAGCAGCGCCAGCGCCAGGGTCAGCAGCGTGCCGTTCAGCAGCGAGGGGGCATAGCCGTGCAGCATCAGCGGGGCGGTGCGAGCGCGGCGGGCCTCACTTCTTCGGCGCTTCGCCGTAGACGTCGAAGTCGAAGTACTTGTCCTGGATCTTCTTGTAGGTGCCGTCGGCGCGGATCCCCTTGATCGCCGCGTTGAGCTTCGACTGCAGCTCGGTGTCACCCTTGCGCAGCGCGATGCCGGCGCCGACGCCGAAGAACTTCTCGTCGTCGTAGAACGGGCCGATGTAGCCGTAGCCCTTGCCCTGCGGTGTCTTGAGGAAGCCGACGTCGGCGGCCACCGAGTCCTGCAGCGTCGCGTCGATGCGTCCGGCGGCGAGATCGAGGAAGACCTCGTCCTGCTTGGTATAGCGCACGATCTCGGCGCCCTTGAAGGTGGCGGTGGCGAAGCGGTCGTGGATGGTCGAGCGCTGCACGCCGATCTTCCTGCCCTTCAGGCCCTCGGGCGTGAGCTCCAGCTTGCTCCCGTTCTTGGCGACCAGCCGCGCCGGGGTCTGGTAGTAGCGCTCGGTGAAGGCCACGACCTTCTGCCGCTCCGGCGTGATGGACATCGACGCCACGATGGCGTCGAACTTGCGCGCCTGCAGCGCCGGGATCATGCCGTCGAAGTCCTGCTGCACCAGCGTGCATTCGGTCTTCATCTGGGCGCACAGCGCGTTCGCGATGTCGATGTCGAAGCCCTTCAACTGCCCGGAGGGTGTGACCTCGCTGAACGGCGGGTAGGCGCCCTCGACGGCGATGCGCAGCTTCTTCCCGTCGGCAGCCAGCCCGGGCTCGGCCGCGAAGAGCAGGACGGCGGCCAGGGCCAGGAAGGAGGCGAAACGGGTCATGCGGTCCTCATGCGGTCGTTGGAAGGGCGGGGGTGGCGCGCGAGCGCAGCGCACGGGCCGTCGCCGGACGCCATGCTAGCCGCTGCGGGCGACAGCTCAGGGAAGGGTCGGCGCCAGCGGCTCGTAGCGTGGCACCACGGCATCGGTCGCGGAGGCGGTCGCCGGACCGTAGAGCGGACGGGCGATGGTGATCGGCGTGACGTCGAGGTAGAGGTTGAGCACCGTGTAGTCGTCGCCGCCGAAGGCGCCGGTGTACCAGCCGTGGCTGTCGGGGCCGCGCCGCAGCCGGAACTCGAAACCCAGGTCGGGCTGCGGATCGCTGGCGCGTGGCGTGCCGCTGAAGGCCAGCCCGGTGGCCTCGGTGTCGCGGTTGTCGAGCAGCGAGCCCATCGCGTCGACGATGGTCGAGGGGCCGAGCATGTCGTTCTGGAACGGCGCGCTCTCGAAGCTCGGCGCGAAGTCCGGCGAGCCCGGGTCGATCAGTTGCCCCTGGAGCTTCTGCAGCGAGGGCGTGGTGACGCCGCTGTGCAGGTCGTGGCGGTCACCGCGGTCCAGGTAGGTGAGCTTGGCATTGCGCAGGTTGAAGGCGTCGAGCCGGCCGTCCTGCGAGGCCGCGCCGAGGTCGACCAGCAGCACGCCCTTGCCGCCGACCACCTCGACCTTGCCGTCGTGCAGGATCGCGGCGGTGTTCTCCTCCACACCGAGGCCGAGGCGGTAGCCCTTCTGCACCATCAGCGGGAGCAGGCGGCCGATGCGGCCGCGCTTGAGGAAGTGCTGGTCGATCAGCAGTTCGGGTCCGACGAAGCCCAGGCCGCGGCCGATCTCCTGCCCTTCGTCGAGACGGCCGCGCTTGAGCACACGCAGCACGTCGTAGGCGTCTCGGAACATGGTCTCGCTCATCACCGCGGCGCCGGCACTGGTGCCGGCCACCACGCCGCCGGCGCGGTACACGCTCCAGATCGCCTGCAGCAGCGGCGTCGGCAGGCCGTCGGGTTGCAGCGAGTCGGTGATGCGCGATTGCGCCCCCCCGGCGAAGTAGATGCCGGTGGCCGCCAGCACCTGTTCGATCAGTACCGGGTCGTGCACCGCCTCGGCCACTTCGTAGCCCTGCCATTCCGGCGCGACCGGCAGGGTCACGGCCTGGGCGCCGTGGCGCTGCAGGGCATCGACGACCATCTCGCCGGTCTTCTCGGGGGCAGACGACGCCGCCGGGATCACCACCCAGCGCGAGCCCGGTCCGCCCGACAGTTGCACCAGTCGCGACCAGACCGCGGTGTTGTCGTACCTCAGTTCGCCACCGATCGGCACGGCATAACCGGTGGGGGCCGTGCCGGCGGCGGACGCCGCCGCCAGTGCCGTCGTCGTGACTGCCCAGGCGAGCAGCATGACGATCCAGCGTCCCGTCGTCCGGGAGAACACGGGACCCTTCCGGTGCGAGGGGCCGGATGCAGCAGCGAGCAGTGGGGCCGGCATGGTGATGAAGCCTCCGGTGATGGCGCGTTGCAGAGATTCGATCTTGGCATCGATGTGGCGATCCGCCGAGTCGGGCAAGCACGAACTGCGGCAGGCATCACGCTTGAGCAAGTCTCGCGCCTGCCGGCGGCGGCAGCGGGCGCCCCGACCCGCGGCGAGGGCGCTCACGCCGGGGCCGGCTGCATGTCGGCGTCGAGCGTGCCGCGCTCGTCGAACACGAAGCAGCCGCCTTCGTAGTGGCGTGCGCCGACGGTCTGGAAGTACTGCAGGATGCCGCCGTCGAGCTGCAGCACGTGCTCGACGCCTTGCTCGCGCATCAGCAACGCGGCCTTCTCGCAGCGGATGCCGCCGGTGCAGTAGCTCACCACGGTCTTGCCGGCGAGTTCGGCGCGATGGGCGGCGAGCGCAGCCGGGAATTCGCCGAAGCGCTCCAGGCGCCAGTCGATCGCGCCGGCGAAGCGACCGGCGTCGACCTCGAAGCCGTTGCGGGTGTCAAGCATCAGCAAGGGCCGGCCGGCGTCGCACCGACCGGCATCGAGCCAGCGCGCCAGCGTGGCGGCATCCACCGCGGGTGCGCGGGCGTCGACCGGACGGACGGTCGGATGGTCCATGCGGATGATCTCGCGCTTGAGCTTGACGCGCAGCCGCTGGAACGGCGGGCGCTCGCTCCAGCTCTCCTTGGCCTGCAGGTCGGCGAACCGCGCGTCGCCGCGCAGCCACGACAGGAAACCGCGGGCGTCGGCCTCCGCACCGGCCAGGAACAGGTTGATGCCTTCCTCGGCCAGCAGGACGCTGCCCTTGAGGGCCAGCGCCTGGGCCTGTGACAGCAGCCGCTCGCGCAAGGCCTCCAGATCGTCGAGCGCGACGAAGCGGTAGGCGGCGAGGTTCAGGACGGCGGGGCTGGGCATCGGGTGATTGTAGAAATCACCGGCGCGGACGGCGGTGCAGCGCACCTTTAGCGTGCGTCAGTGAGGGCGGGCTTTCCTCCGGACGTGATCGAGTGCCGCACCAGCTTGTGGCGCGCCCTGCAATCGCGGGGTGTTGCCGCGACCGGGATTCGCTACCTTATCGGTTACGGCAAGGAAGCGCCGGCAAGGATGACGATCATGGACAGCACAGTGGACAAACCGGGCCCCGTCGCCTTGGCGGTCTGGGCCACCGCCCAGCGCCTGGTGGGCAAGGTGCAAGGCGCTTCGCGCGCCGCACGGCGGCAGATCAGCGCCTGCTTCACCCGCACGGCCGGCGCTCTCTGTTTCGACCTGGCCGTGTTCATGGCGCTGGCGTTGATGGCCGCCACGCTGCTGACTCCGCTCGACCAGCCGCTCGGCGACGGGGCCGGATGGATGCTGAGTTGCCTGGGCGTCTTCGCCGCGTTCTGGTGCTCGATCGCGGCGGCGGATCTGGAGCGGCTTCGCAAGCTGCGCCGTCGCTTCCTGGCGCGTGCACCCCAGGCACCGCGCGCCGCACCGAGGGTCCAGGCGCTGCCGCCAGACGCGGTGCTCATGCCGACGACCATGGCTACGATGCTGCCACCGCTGCGAGTGCGCTCGGCCTACCGCCCGAGCCGGGTGATCCGGCCGCTGCCCTCGCGTTCGCTGCTCCGCACGGCCAGCCGCAGTCACTGAGGCGCCGGCCCTCGCCGGATCAGAATCCCAGGCTGGCCAGCAGGTCGTCGACCTCGCCCTGGTTCTGCACCACGTCGGTCCGCCCCTCGGGGTTGACCACCGGGCCGTTGAGGATGGTGTTCTCGACCACCTTCTGCGCCTGTTCGGGCGGTGCCGCCTGCACCAGCAGCTTCACCAGGCTGTCTTCCAGATCGCTCGCCAGCGACACCACCTTGGCCACCACCTGCCCGGTGAGGTCGTGGAAGTCCTGCGCCATCATGATGTCGGTCAGATCGGCATCGATGCGTGCGGTGGCGGCTTCGACATCGCTGACGAAGTTCATCACCGAGCCCGAGGCCACGGCCTTCACCGGATCGGCGACGATGGCGGCGGCGATGCGGCGCGTCTCGGCGGCGATGCGGGTGTGTTCCATCTTGGCCTGATCGACCGAGTTCAGCACCTTGTTCGCCGCTGCCGCCGTCTTCTCGGCGATGTAGTTGAGGCGGCTGCGCGCGTCGGGCAGGCCTTCGGCCGCCTGCTGCAGTTTGGGCGTGACGCCGAGCTGCGCGAGGGTGTCGTGCAACTGGCGCGTGATCGCGCCGAGCTGCTGGAACACCTCGGGCGAGGTACTGGGCGTCGGCGGATGGGCCAGCAAGGCCGTGTCGTCCATCTTCATGGGCTGTTGTCCTTCAGGCCGTGGCCGCCAGTTTCTGCATGATCTTCTGGACCTTCTCCTCCAGCGTCGCCTTCGTGAAGGGCTTGACGATGTAGCCGGCCGCTCCCGTCTGTGCGGCCAGCACGATGTCTTCCTTGCGCGCCTCGGCCGTCACCATCAGCACGGGGATGTGCTTGAGGCTGTCGTCGGCCTTGACGGCCTTGAGCAGGTCGAAGCCGTTCATGTTGGGCATGTTGATGTCGCTGACCACGAAGTCGTACTTCGAGGTCTTCATCATCTGCAGCGCCACGGCGCCGTCCTCGGCCTCATCGGCGTTGACGTAGCCGATCTCCTTGAGCAGGCCGCGCACGATGCGGCGCATGGTCGAGAAGTCGTCGACGATCAGGAATTTGAGGTCGGGGTGCTCATGGTCAAGGTCCTCGCGCGCTATCGGTTCATGCTGCCCTGGGGCGGGCCATGCGGTGTTCTGTACGGGTTATCGGGTGTCGGCCCGCGGACTTGAGGCCGATTCGGCCAGTGCCGTCGCAACTTCCAGGGCCGGCGGCTGCACCTCGGTGTCCGCACTGCCGTGGAAGCGGTCCTCGGCCTCCCGGTTCATCACGATGATGCTGATGCGCCGGTTCACCGGATTCAGCGGCTGCTCGCGGTCGAACAGGCTGCTGGCAGCCAGGCCTTGCACGCGCAGCACCTTCTCGTCGGCCAACCCGCCGGCGATGAGCTCGCGGCGCGATGCGTTGGCGCGGTCGGCCGACAGCTCCCAGTTGCTGTAGCCGCCGGCGCCGGCGCTGAAGGCCGCCGTGTCGGTGTGGCCTTCCAGCGTCAGCTTGTTGGGCACTTCGGCCAGCACGCCGCCGATGGTGCGAAGCAACTCGCGCATGTAGGGTTGCACGACGGCGGAGCCGGTCGCGAACATCGGTCGGTTCTGCTCGTCGACGATCTGGATGCGCAGGCCGTCGGTCGTCATGTCGAAGCGGATCTGGGCCTTCAGCTCGTTGAAGCGCGGATCGTTGGCGAGTTTGGACTCGACGCGACCCTTCAGCATCTTCAGGCTCTCCGCCTCGGCGGAGGCCTGCTGCGCGCGCGTGGCTTTCAGCGCCTGCAGCGTGTAGCTCTTGCGTTCGGCCTCGACGTCGCCGCGCTTCACCTGGCCGGTGCTGCGCGTGAGGTCCTGCCCACCGCCCTTGACGACGCTCGACGAGTCTCCGGACCCCGAGCCGCCCATCATCGAGACCTTGATCGGGTTGTTGAAGTAGTCCTGGATGCCCTTGCGGTCGCCCTCGGTGGTCGAACCGAGCAGCCACATCAGCAGGAAGAAGGCCATCATCGCCGTCACGAAGTCGGCGTAGGCGATCTTCCACGCGCCACCGTGCGCAGCGTGGCCGCCCTTCTTGATCTTCTTGACGATGATCGGCTGCAGTTTCTTCGCGTCGCCGGCCATCACATGCCTCCACGTCGCCGAGTACGGCGCCTGCCCGCATGGGCCACGAAGGGGCCTGGGTGGCCCCTGGGGCGCGGTCCGCCTTGGGAGCGGCCCGGCGGCGGCCCGGCGGCGCTTCGGTCAGGTTGCTCACTTCTTGCCCTTCACATGGCCTTCGAGCTCGCTGAACGACGGGCGCTCGGTCGAGTACAGCGTCTTGCGACCGAACTCCACCGCGATCGCCGGGGCATAGCCCTGCATGCTCGCGAGCAGCGTGGTCTTGATGCACTGCAGCTCCTTGGAGCCCTCATCGTTCTTCTGCTCGAGCAGGCCGCCGAGCGGTTCGACCACCGCATACGCCAGCAGGATGCCCAGGAAGGTGCCGACCAGCGCCGAGCCGATCATGCCGCCCAGCACCGCCGGCGGCTGGCCGACCGAGCCCATGGTGTTCACGACGCCCAGCACCGCTGCGACGATGCCGAAGGCGGGCAGCGCGCCGGCCAGGCGGCCGATCGCGGCGGCCGGGGCGTGCGCCTCGTGGTGATGGGTCTCGATCTCGCTGTCCATCAGCGACTCGATCTCGTGCGGATTGAGATTGCCCGACACCATCATGCGCAGGTAGTCGGTGACGAATTCCACCACGTGGTGGTCGGAGCCGACCGTCGCGTACTTCTTGAACAGCGGTGAGTTGTGCGGGTCCTCGACGTCCTTCTCGATCGCCATCAGGCCTTCCTTGCGGGCCTTCTGCAGGATGTCGTAGAGCAGCGCCATCAACTCCATGTAGCGCGCCTTGGTGTACTTGGAGCCCTTCAGCAGCGTCGGGATCGCCTTCAGCACCGCCTTCAGCGTCTTGGGCTGGTTGGCGACCACGAAGGCGCCGGCCGCGCCGCCGCCGATGGCCATCATCTCGGTCGGGATCGCATGCAGGATGACCTGCATGTTCCCGCCGTGAATGGCGTAGGCACCGAAGATGCAGCCCAGCGCGACGACGTAGCCGATGATGACGAACATGGTGAGCGGTCCGGTTGAGATGCCGCGAGCCCGAGGCCCTGCGGAGGGTTCTGTCCTTGCTTATCGGCCCGGTGTCACCGGACTTGAGGCGTGCAGTCGGTGACAGAACGTGACGGACCGCCCGACGCGCGGCCGGCCGGCCGAACGGCAGGCCAGCCGGAGGCAAGGCGGAGCGGGGCGCGAAACGCGCCAGCTCCGGCCCTTATCGGCGCCTGGAGCGGGAACTTGGGCGCCGTGCGGGCGGCAGCGTCGGG
>NZ_AZND01000066.1:0-17232 GCF_000576205.1 Methylibium sp. T29
CGCTGCACCTCGTCGCGCCAGGCGGCGACCCACTGGCCCAGGCGCTCGGCGTTGGCCGGCGACTCCTGCGCCGCGGTCTTGACGGTGGCGTCGACCCAGCGCGCCGTCTCAGCGTACCAGTCGTTCATGAACTCGGTCAGCATCGCCAGCGCGTTGCCGGTGCGCGGGCTGAGCTCGTCGACGGTGTGGCGGTAGATCAGCGGGTACAGCAGGCCGTCGAACACCAGGTTCTGCGCGACGAAGAGCTCGAACCAGTCCTTGGTGACGAACAGGTTCTCCAGCACGCGGCGCACGCCCTGCCAGGCGGGGTCCGACAGCCAGGCGATCTTGCCGGCGTCGAGCGAGCTGCCCTGGCTGCCGTCGAGCAGCAGGCCGATGCGCGAGAGCTGCTGCGCGATGCCCAGCCGGTCCATCGCCGCGTACGAGCAGGCCTGGGTGACCGCCGTGCCGTAGCCGTAGGCGCAGCAGTAGGTGTTGTTCATGTTGCCGCCCCATTCGTAATGGCGCAGCGGCACCAGCACGCGGGTCAGCGTGTCGCGCGTGGCGTCGTCGAGCGCGCCGAGCAGGTTGCGCTTCTCGGCGAACTCGAACTGCTTGTCCACGCCCTCCTGCTGCTTGGCTCGCGCCATCGTGTACACGCCGTAGTAGTAGTGGCGCGGGTCCTTGAACGCGTACCAGTCGGCCATCACGATGCTGGAGCGCCGCACATCGAACACGTGGTGCTCGGCGTCCCACAGCGGCCGGTAGTGCCAGTTGGTGGTCGGCTGCATGTCCAGCGTCGCCTCCTGGTAGCGCGACGCGGGCTTGTCCGCACCCAGCCGGCGCGCCACGTGCGAGAAGGTCTGGCGGACCGGATGGATGTCGGTGGTCTTGATGTCGACTTGCACGGCCTTGTCTCCTGTGATGCTCTGTCTGCTGTCTGGTTCGCGATCGATCTCGATCAGTCGGTGATGCCGGGGGCGCCGAAGCGCCACTTCATGCGCTCGAAGTCCAGCCGCGCGCCTTCCTCGGCGCTGAGGTGGGTGACCTCGTGCGTCGCGCAGAACTCGCGGAACTGCTCGAACTGCATCACCAGTTCGACCGACAGTTCCGGGTCGCCGACCGCGAACTCGAACTCCACGAAGCGCTCGTCCAGCGTGCCAGTGACACGCACATAGCAGGGCTGGCCGGTCATCCGGGCCGCCGAGCCCGACGACGACCGGGCAGTCTTGGGGGGCGCGAGCTTCATTTGTTCAATCCATCACTTCGGCCCTGGCGAACCGCCTGGACGGACTGATAAGGGCAACGGCCGTGCCAATTGCGCCAAGTGCTTGATTCACAAGCCCTCGACGCCAGCGCCGGCGCGAACCCAGGGTTGCCCCGGATACGGAGCTGATCAGTTGCTGCAGCGCAGCTTGATCATTTGGTGAAGTGCCGGCGCACATGAAAAAGCCGCCCGGCCGCCGAGAGGCGACGGGGCGGCTCGAGCCGCGGGCCGGCGGAGCGCGGTCAGCCGGTCGGCAGGCCCTCCTTCTTGAGCCGGTAGGCCAGCTGCGGCCGGGTGATGCCGAGCAGGCGCGCGGCCTGCGACAGGTTGCCCTTGGCGCGCTGCATCGCCGCCTGCATCATGCGGCGCTCCAGCGACTCGAGGTCGATGTGGTGCTCGAAGGCCTCGTCGCACAGGCGGCCGAGGGCGTCGGGGTGGACCTCGGTCACGCGGCCCTTCGCATCCAGACTGCCCTCGCTGGCGCGCAGCGCCGGTTCACCGAACAGGTGACAGGCCTCGATCGGGCCGTTGGCCGGCGCCAGCAGCACGGCGCGCTCGATCACGTTCTCCAGCTCGCGGATGTTGCCGGGCCAGGCGTGGCTCAGCACCTGGCGCATCGCCTTGTCGGTCAGGCCGCGCAGCTTCTTGTTGTAGAGCTCCCCGTATTTCTCCAGGAAACGCTCGATCAGTGCCGGGATGTCGGTGGTGCGCTCGCGCAGCGGCGGGATCGTGATCGGAAAGGTGTTGAGCCGGTAGAACAGGTCGCTGCGGAAGCGGCCGGCCTGCATGGCCTGCTGCAGGTCGACGTTGGTGGCCGCGACGATGCGCACGTCGATCTTGGTGGCGTGCTCGGAGCCGAGCCGCTCCACCTCGGCCGTCTGCAGCGCGCGCAGCAGCTTCACCTGGGCCGCCAGCGGCAGGTCGCCCACCTCGTCGAGGAACAGCGTGCCGCCGCTGGCGCGCTCGAAGCGCCCGGCGCGCGCCAGCTGCGCCCCGGTGTAGGCGCCCTTCTCCACGCCGAACAGCTCGGCCTCGATCAGCTCGTGGGGGATCGCCGCGCAGTTCACCGCGATGAACGGGCCGCCGGCGCGCGGGCCGTTCTCGTGCAGCCAGCGCGCGAACATCTCCTTGCCCACGCCCGTCTCTCCGAGCAGCAGCACGGTGATCGCGCTGTCGGCCGCGCTGCGCAGCAGCTCGAAGGCGGCGCGGAAGCCCGGCGACACGCCGATCAGCTTGCGGTCGTACTGGCGCCGCGCCTGCACCGCGCGCAGCTGCTCCAGGCCGATGCTGTAGTCGATCAGCTGCTGACCGATCACCTGCGGGCGGAAGTAGCTGAGATAGGCCTCGTCGCGCCAGGCCTCGGCCGGCTGGCCGATGATGCGGCAGCGGCTGTCGCCCTGGCTGCGGCATTCCATTTCCTTGAACACCACCAGCCGGCCCATGAAGGCGCTGGTGTAGCCCGAGGCATAGCCGATCTGCGTCCAGCAGGCCGGCTCCTCGCCGAAGCCGAAATCGGCGATGTTGGCCTCGTCCTCCCAGGAGTTGGTCCACAGGAAGTCGCCGAAGAAGTGTCCGGTGGCAAGGTTCATCTCGAGCGCCACCTTCTCCACGCTGACCGCACCTTCCAGGGCGTGCAGCTGCGGCCCGAGCAGGAAGGCCTCCTCGTTGCTCTTGCCGCTGCCGCGCTGCTTGACCGCCAGTTCGCCGTCGTGACGGCCGGAAGCGAAGCCCATGCGCACCAGCAGGCCGCGGGCGCGCTCGACGCCCAGCGAATCGAACAGTTCCTTGCGCAGCGCGGCCAGCGCGCGCGCGTGCAGCAGCAGCATGCGCTGCTCGTCGAGCCAGATGTGCCCGGATGCCGCACTGAATCTCAGCAGCGACAGAGGATCGCCCACGACAAATCTCCTGCAAGAGCGCGGCCGGGCCGCACGGGCGGGGCTCGAGCGACCCCGTTGACCATCCCGTCCGGATTATCGGAGACGCGGCACGCGCCCCGTCAGCGGGCAGACCCGCTCTTGCCTGACACCAGCGGCAGCACGTTGTCGTGACCGGCGCCACCGAAGGCCTGCTCGCGCAGCAGCGCCAGCTGGTCGCGCACCCGTGCCGCCTTCTCGAACTCCAGGCCGCGGGCGTGCTCCAGCATCTGCTTCTCGAGCAGCTTGATGCGCTTGCCGAGGTCCTTCTCGCTCATCGACTCGATCTCGGCCGCCGCCTGCGCGGCCTTCAGGTCGTCGCCACGGCTCTTCTCGGAATACACGCCGTCGATCAGGTCCTTGACCTGCTTGTTGATGCTGCGCGGCGTGATGCCATGCTCGGCATTGAAGGCGATCTGGCGCTCACGCCGACGCTCGGTCTCGCCGATGGCGCGCCGCATCGAGTCGGTGATCTTGTCGGCATAGAGGATGGCCTTGCCGTTGAGGTTGCGCGCCGCGCGGCCGATGGTCTGGATCAGCGAGCGCTCGGAGCGCAGGAAGCCCTCCTTGTCGGCGTCGAGGATGGCCACCAGCGAGACCTCGGGGATGTCCAGGCCCTCGCGCAGCAGGTTGATGCCCACCAGCACGTCGAAGCTGCCGAGCCGCAGGTCGCGCAGGATCTCCACCCGCTCCACGGTATCCACGTCGGAATGCAGGTAGCGCACCTTCACGCCGTTGTCGGCCAGGTAGTCGGTGAGCTGCTCGGCCATGCGCTTGGTGAGCGTGGTGATCAGCACGCGCTCGTTCGCGTCGACGCGGTCACGGATCTCCTGCAGCACGTCGTCGACCTGGCGGGTGGCCGGCCGCACCTCGACCACCGGGTCCACCAGCCCGGTGGGCCGCACCAGCTGTTCGACCACGTTGCCGGCGTGCTCCTGCTCGTAGGTGGCCGGCGTGGCGGAGACGAACACCACCTGGCGCATCTTGGTCTCGAATTCCTCGAACTTCAGCGGCCGGTTGTCCAGTGCGCTCGGCAGCCGGAAGCCGTACTCGACCAGCGTGGTCTTGCGCGCGCGGTCGCCGTTGAACATGCCGCCGAGCTGGCCGATCAGCACGTGCGACTCGTCCAGGAACATCAGCGCGTCCTTGGGCAGGTAGTCCACCAGCGTCGACGGCGGCTCGCCCGGCGCCGAGCCCGCCAGGTGGCGCGAGTAGTTCTCGATGCCCTTGCAGTGGCCGATCTCCTGCAGCATCTCGAGGTCGAAGCGGGTGCGCTGCTCGATGCGCTGCGCCTCCACCAGCTTGCCGTCGGCCACGAACTCGGCGAGCCGGTTGCGCAGCTCCTCCTTGATGCCCTCGATCGCCGCGAGCACCTGCTCGCGCGGCGTGACGTAGTGGCTGGAGGGGTAGACCACGAAGCGCGGCACCTTCTGGCGGATCTGGCCGGTGAGCGGATCGAACAGCGACAGCGCCTCGATCTCGTCGTCGAACAGCTCGATGCGGATCGCCAGCTCCGAGTGCTCGGCCGGGAAGATGTCCACCGTGTCGCCGCGCACGCGGAACGTGCCGCGCGCGAAGTCGGTCTCGTTGCGCTTGTACTGCATGCGGATCAGCTGCGCGATCAGGTCGCGCTGGCCCAGCTTGCCGCCGGCGCGCACGATCAGCCGCATCTGCGTGTAGTCCTCGGGCTTGCCGATGCCGTAGATCGCCGACACGGTGGCGACGATGATCACGTCGCGCCGCTCCAGCAGGCTCTTGGTGGCCGAGAGCCGCATCTGCTCGATGTGCTCGTTGATCGCGCTGTCCTTCTCGATGAACAGGTCGCGCTGCGGCACATAGGCCTCGGGCTGGTAGTAGTCGTAGTAGCTGACGAAGTACTCGACCGCGTTCTTCGGGAAGAAATCGCGGAACTCGCTGTAGAGCTGGGCCGCCAGGGTCTTGTTCGGCGCGAACACGATCGCCGGCCGCCCCGACCGCGCGATCACGTTGGCCATCGTGAAGGTCTTGCCCGAGCCGGTCACGCCCAGCAGCGTCTGGAACACCTCGCCGTCGTTGATGCCGTCCACCAGTTGCCCGATCGCGGTCGGCTGGTCGCCGGCCGGCGGATAGGGCTGGAACAGCTGGAACGGCGAATCGGGGAACGAGACGAACTCGCCCTCGGGCAGCGCGGATGGGGCGTCGGGGGTGTCGGGCAGGACGTGGGCAGGATCAGGCATCGTGGGCCCCGGTTCGAGCGGGGTGGTTGCGGCGACCCGAGCAGGGCCGGGCCAATCCGCCAGCCTACCGCAAGCGGGATGCCGGGGTCACCCGCGGGTCACCAGCCGCGCCCTCCCCGATGCCGCCGCCCGGTTCACTCCTGGGATGGCATCGTCACGCCGCCATTCAAGGTCGCGGCCGGCCGGCCGGTGCCGGCCTCGTAGAGCGTGGTGCCGGAGAACGCGAAGCTCCGCTCGGCCGCCGGGTTGCCGGCATCTCCGCGAACGCTCATCGACACGCCACCGCAACGCGTGTCCCGGCACGACAGCGTGCCCAGCGTCACGCCATCGATCGTGCCGTCGGAGCCCACGGCCACCGCCAGCGCGCGGCCTTCCAGGTCACGGAAGGCAAAGCGCGTGGGGCCGTCATCGGCCACCTCGAAGCCGGCCCCCCCAGGGCACAGAAATCGATCACGGCGCCCTGGTTGTTCACGATCGTCACGCCACGCCCGGCACACGCCAGCGCCGAGTCGTTGCGATCGGGCTGGGCGCTCAGGACGGCCTTCACGCTCACCGTGGGACGGGCCTGCCCGGCCGCACTGCCAGCGGCGGCCAGGTCCGGGCTGCGCCTCGCGCCGGGCAAGGGCCGTCGCCAACGCTGGCCGGGCGGCAGGGCCTGCAACCGGGTGTCGTCCAGGGTCAGCGCGCGTGCGCCGTTGGCATCGGGGGTGGCCAGCGATGCGCCCTGGCAGGCCACACCGTCACAGACATAGAGACGCTCGGGCGACGTGCCGATCGCCCCCTGCCTGAGGCGCACCGAAATCACCTGCCCCCCGGCGGCGTCGATCGTCATGTGCCAGTTCGACACGCCCTCGGCCTGCGTCCCGTAGCTGCGCACGCTGCCGCTCTGGTGCGTGCGCGTCGCCGACAGACAGCCGCGCTGCAGCAGGCCATCGGCGCCGGTGATGTCGACGTGCTGATGCGGGCAGGACGGCAGCGCGGCGGGCGCCGCAGATGCCGGCACGGCCACCGGGTCGGCCACGACCGGCAGCGCGAGCGGAGCCGGCTGCGGCGCTGCCGTCTCCACCCGGACCGGCTGGACGGCGTCAGCCGGTTGGCTCCAGCGCGCCCACACCAGCCAGCCGGAGAACAGCAGGGCCGACAGCATCACCGTGGCCAGCACCCAACCGCGGCCATGGAGCTCGTCGTCGAGCCAGCGGGGAGATAGATCATCGTCAGCGTCAGAACGGAGGCAGCACCGCGCTGCCGTTCAACAGGGCCGCGGCACCGCCGCGCAGCCCGTCGGTCACGGTGGTGCCGGAAAAACTGAACCGGCGGCCACTTTCGCTCGCCGGGTCGTCTCCCGGCTGCGTCGTGGCGCCAGAGCAGGCCAGTCCCTGGCACTCGAGGGCACCGATCTGCACGAAATCGACCGCGCCGCCGGCGTCCACCCCGACCAACAGCGTGTCGCCGGCCGCACCGCGCAGGCTGTAGAGGCGGCGCTCGTGCTCCAGGCGGACAACGCCACCACCGCCGGAAGGGCACAGCGTGAGCACCGCGCCGCTGCGCTCGACGATGGAGACGCCGGGCTCGTTGCAGGCCAGGTCGGCATCCTGCTGGTCACCGGGCGCCTTGAGGCTGGCGCTCAGGTGCATCGCCACGCCGTCCTCAGCCGTGAGCACGGCCCGGCTCACTACCAGCGTGCGCCCGCCGTGCGCGTCGCGCGGGCCGATCGAGAAGCCGGCGCACGTGTCTTCCTCGCAGCGGTAGTCGCCGCGACCGGGCGCTGACAGGCTGGCCGCCATCACCCGTCCGTCCCCGCTGTCCACGCGGAGCGTCCAGTCGGAGACGCCCTGCGGTTCGAGCACGTAGCTGCGCAGGTCGCCGCTCTGCAGCATGCGGGTGGTCGCCACGCAGGCCCGCTGCACCTTGCCGTGCGCCGTCACGAGATCCAGTTGCTGGTAGGGGCAGGTCTGAAGCGCAGGCTTTCCCGGCGCGGCCGTGCCGCCCGCGTCGATGCGAACGCCGGGCTGCATCGGCAGCCCGACCCGCACCGCCACGTCCGGACCTCGCGGCGACACAGCCACCGCCGGCACCGGCGCCGGCGAGGGCTGATCGCGCCAGAGATTGGTGCCGACGGCCACCAGCAACACCGCCAGCACCGGCAGCAGCAGGAGCAGCCACCCCAGGTGGCGTGGCCGCTCGTCGAACCAGAGGGAGTTCCTGCTCATGTCAACGTCGAGGGCCTCGCTCCCCTCACCCGCTTCCGGCTTCTGGCCTCAGGGCTTGCAGACGTAGCCGCTGGTGCTGATGCTGATGATGGGCTGCCCCTCCTCGCCGCCCTCGCGTACACGCGTCTTGAAAGTGATGTTGGCCGGCGCCGTCTCCACGCCGTTCGGGCAGGTCACGCGGTGGTAGACCCAGGCGCTGATCGGGTTGTTCTTCGAGTACGGCTCGCAACGCTCCGGATCGCTGGCGTTGACGTCGGTGCGGAACGCGACCTTGGTGTTGTCGCGCGTGATGGTCTGGTTGAGCCCGCTGTTCGTGCGCCCCACGTACTCGACGTACTTGGTCGACAGCCCGGTGTCGACGCTGGTGCCGCTCGTGCCCATGTAGTACCCGGCCTCGACGGTGGCGGTCGAAGGCACGGTACGGAAGAAGTCGTTGATCTCGAAGGTGAGGTTGGGCGGGTTGGCGACCGTGGTGTTCAGGATCGCGCGGGTGGCGAACACGTAGACCTTGCTGGCATTGCAGGTGGTGGTGCCCGAGCCGGCGCAGTAGACCCGGTCGTACAGCGTGCCCACGGTCTTGGCCGGGCTGCCGGTCTGCAGTGTGTAGGAGGTCGCGGCGACCGGCGTCGACGCATAACCCGGCATCGCGGCGCTGCCCGGCAGGCCGGTGAACTTGCCGGTGGCGAGCGACGCCGACTGCTGTTCGACCGGCAACTGGTCGCCGGTCGGCGCCACGCCGGTGTTGGTGCAGGTCGCCGGCGTCGGCGAGACGACGGTCTTCGGGTTGACGGTCTGCAGGATCGTGCCGGAGGTCGGCAGCGACACCCATTGGGCTTGGGCGGGCATGGCGACGCCGAACACGGCGGCGACCGCCGCCAGCGCGGTCAGGTGAGAACGGATATGCATGGTGGTCTCCAGTTGTGGGTTGCTCTCGGGTCCGCGACGCGTCAGTCGTCGTCGTCCTCTTCGGGCGCGCACGCTTCGCTGGTGCACACCGGCTGGTAGCCCAGCGCGTAGATGCTGTTCTGGTCGACGTCCTCGTTCTCCGAGTTCAGCAGGCGCAACGCGAAGTCCTGGAGGCTGTAGCCCTCGGGAGCGCGCGTCTTGGTCAGCAGCCACGGCGAGTTCGGGCTGCTCGGGCCGCTCGCCTCGGCGGCGTTGGCGTCGATGCGGAAATCGACCCAGGCGTTGTTGCGCGGCGGCTTCGCGGTGTCGTACTCGTTCAGGCCCGCGAAGGTGCGGCCGGCGGCCTTGAGAAGCTTGGTCGCCGCCGGGCTGCCCGCGAAATAGGCGACTTCCACCGCCTTGTCGGTGCGAACCTGGCGCAGCACGTCGTTGACGTTGAAGGCGGCGCCCGTCTCGTCCCACTGGTTCGCGTTCATCTGCACGCGCACGCCGAAGATGAAGAGCTTCTTGTCGGTGCAGTGCCGCCACACCTTCTCGAGCTGGGTGCCCACGCTCACGCCATTGATGATGATCGGCGCGGAGCGCGACGCCACCAGATCGAAGCCGCTCTCGCCCGGCAGGCTGGTGACCTTGCAGGTCGTCACGCCGCTCGAACTCGTCGGGTTGCAGGTCTTCAGCACGTTGGCGCCGTTTGCGCTCAGCGTCTCGAAACCCGCGGCCTGCGCCGCGCCGGTACCGGCCAGCACCAGGCCGATGGCCATGGCCATGCCACGCCGCCGCAGCGGCAATCTCTTCTTCATGTCGGTCTCCTCTCTCCGTTGGAACGCCACACCCGCCGGCCCTTCCGGCGGATGCCACCCTCCCGCCTCGCGGGAAGCCCCTTGATCTGTCATCCGCCCTTCCCTGCAGACCGTCGCGCGCGGCGCACTAGGGCGGCGGCGCGACGAAGCTTCCGTTCAAGGTGATCGTTCTAGTGCCGGGCAGATTGGCAGGCTCGATCTCGCGCAGAACCGCGCCGCTGAACGTCACTTGCCGTTCACCGGCCACATTGGGTGCCCCCACGGTGACCCCCGTGCATCCACCGGTGCAGGCGTACTGCTGCGCGTCGACAAGCGAGATCCGCGCGCCCCCTCCGCCGGCCGGCACGACGACCCCGAGCATCGGCGAAGGCAGGCCGGACCCATCAGGCGTCGAGCCCGTCACATTGAGGGTCAGTTCACCGTCGGGCGCCACGAACGTGTTCTTGACGCCGCTGACGGGATTGGGGCAGATGCGAACAGGGTCCGCGCGGAAACTGAGCTGGCCTTCGACGAGGTCCGTCGCACCCGCGCAGTCGTTCAGCGTCGGTGGCGGCTGGATGTACTCGATTGTCAGGAACGCGCCCTGCAAGGTCGCCGCGCCGAGGGCGGCTGGCGTACCGTCGGCATTCAGCGCCCGCAGTTGCACACCGGCGAGCGTCAGGCTGCGCAGGGTGAGCTCGGGCCCATAGTCGTAGTTGAGTTCCGGCTCACCGAGAACCGCGCCCGCGCATTCGGCGCCCACGCACTTGAAGAACACCGGCTGGCCAGTGCCCGGGTCGGTGAGCGGCTGCAAGGCCGTGATGCTGAGCAGGCTGCCGTCCTCGAAGTACACGGACAGGGCGCTGCCGAACGTGACGGCGGTCCGTGGCAGGCCGGCGTCGCCGCCGAACATGCCGCCGATGCCGAACGGATCGCTGGCATCGACGCATTCGGCAGCAAAGCTGAAGTCCGGATATACCAGCGCATAGCGGTTGTTGTCGCAGGGCAGCACCGGGATCGCGGGGCCCGGCGCCGGCAGCGTCAGGCTGCCGTTCAAAGTCGCGGCGCCGATCCGCGCGTCGGTGAAGGTGGCCGGGCGACTGAGGTCGCCAGCCGGTGCGCCGAGCACGAGCCCGGTGCAGCCCGCCGCGCTGCAGTCGTAGGCCGCACCTTCGGCCGTGACGTAGCGTTCGGTGAGCAGGTCGTTGCCGCGCACGCGCAGCGTCAGCGTGGCGCCGTTCGGGTCGGTGAACACGTAGGCCATCACCGTGGGGTCGGCCGTCTCCGGCAGGCCGCTCTTCGACGCCGTGCAGAAGCGGCTCGTGGAGCCGCCGAGGCTGATCGTGATCGATTCGGTGAGGCACAGGCGTGCCTGGGCCGCCAGGGTCTGCGACAGGTCGGTCAGTGTGATCCCGTCGGCGGCGAGCTTCGCGTTGAGCGCGACCATCGTGTCGTACATCGGGTCACCGTCCGTGGCCTCGAACGCCACCTGGGTGAAGCTCGCGCTGCCGGACCGCACCGGGATGCCCAGCACGTTCTGCAGGTAGGCGGTCACCGCGGTCTGCGCCTCGGCGATCCGCGCATCGGTGATGCGCGCGATATTGGCGGTCGAGGCAGCGCTGTAGTTGTCGAAGGCCGTCGCCGGGTCGGCGCCCAGCAGCTGCGCGACCAGCAGGGTGGTGAGCGCGGTGACGTTGGCGCGGCCCGGCTCGGTGGCGACGGACACCAGGAAGCTGCCGTCGATCAGGCTGAAGCGCAGCATGTAGGGCGCGTCCAGCTCGGCCAGGCTGGTGCGGTGCTCGTCGGCCGGGCCGGCGCCGAAGCTGTCGCTGGTGCGGATGATCCCGCGGCTGCCCTTGACCGAGACGACGATGCGGCCGGTGATCGGCGAACTGCCGGGCTCGGGAATCTGTGCATCCAGGTCGAAACCCGGGCTGACGACCCCGGCCAGTTCGGCGCGCACCGCGGGCGGCTGTTCGTCGGTGTCGCCGGTGGTGCCGCCGCCGCAGGCCGACACGAGCACCGCGCACGCGCACGCGCAGGCCCGTGACGCGCCTCGACGGCCGCAAAGCAGGTCGAGCACCACGTGGACGGCGCGCAAAGCGCCCGCCTCAATCCGCGCCGAGCGCATAGGACAGCCCCAGGAAGATGCCGCGCGGCGCGCCCGGACCGACGAAGGTCGACGGCTGCCACTCGGCCGAGTTGTAGTTCCAGCCGCTCACGCCGATCGCGCCCACGGTCGACGGCGAGAACGGGTTCACGCCCAGGTTGCCCGCCGTGACGTAGCGGCGGTCGAAGAGGTTGGTGACCTGGGCGACGACGGTGAAGCCCTTGGTGACGACGACGCTGGTGTCGAGGTTGAAGACCGCGAAGCCCGGCACCGTGCCCTTCTGCGTGAAGGTGCGGCCCGGTCGCGTCGGGGTCTGGATGTAGCCCCCATCGCTCTGGTCGCAGGCGCGCGTCTGCGCGTTGGTCGAGCAGTAGTACTGGCCGGTCTCCTGGTCCGTGCCGCCGGGACGGTGCAGGTTGTTCTCGTTGCCGCGCACGTAGGACATCGAGCGCAGCTGCATGCCCAGCCCGAGCTTCCACGACGGCGTGACGCGCCAGCCGAGGTTGAAGTTGAGGCATGCGCCGGGATGCCCGGCATGCGGGCGCCGGGCTTCACCAGGATCTGGTGGTAGGTGCCGCGCCCGCCGTTCAGCGACGCGCCGGGCGAAGGCAGCAACTGGTAGTCGCGGTAGCCCAGGTCGGCCTGGGTGCGCGAGTTCTGGTCGAAGTCCGCGCTGCTGTTGTGCGGGCTCGTCATGTAGAACGGCGACTCGAAGGTCGCCGACGTGTAGGAGTAGCTGGCCTTCACGTCCAGCACGCCGGCGCGCCCCCGCCAGTCCCAGCTCGAGGCCCTGGCGACGCGTCTTGCCGATGGTGTCGAAGTAGCTGCGGCCCTGCCCCACGCCGACGTAGTAGATGTCGTCCTTCAGGTCGGTGCGGAAGAGGCTTGCGTTCCACTCCCAGTTCGCCGACAGCAGACCGCGCGCGCCGAGCTCGAACGAGGTGGAGCGGATCTGCGGCAGGTAGGGGTCGCCGGACAGCGTGGTCGGCAGGTTGCAGCCCGGCCCCAGCAGGCTGCGCGCGGTGGTGCCGATCACCACCGGCGGGTCGTTCGGCGTCGCGCCCGGCAGCGTCACCGGCGTGGGCGTGTCGTCGAAGGCGCAGCCGAGTTCCACCACCGACGGCGTGCGGGATCCACGGCTCACGTTGGCGAAGGTGTTGAGGCCCGGTGCCGGCAGCCAGTTGAGTCCGATCGAAGGATTGAGGGAGCGGTAGCTGAACTTCTCGGCCGTCAGCGTCTGCGCGTTGTCGTAGTTGGCGGGCAGCTCGTGCAGGTCGACCAGGCCTTCGACGGTGCGCGTCAGCAGCTGGTTGTCGACCGTGGTGTGGTTGTAGCGCGCGGCGGTGGTGAGCGTGAGCTGCGGTGCCAGCGTCCAGGTGTCGCTGGCGTAGAGGCTCTTCGTGGTCGACGTGCCCTCGAAGTTGTTGCCCGGAATGTCCATCTGCGCGGCGATGAACGCCGGCAGCGCGGCCGGGTCCGCATAGACGCCGTGCGTGGCGTCGATCAGGCCGAGCCGCTGGAACATCGAGTAGGTCGAACGGCTGCGGTCGATCGAGGCGCCCACCATCACGCTGCGCGTCGGCAGGTTCCAGTTGAACTGCAGCGAGGCACCGTGCGTGCGCTGGTCCAGTGCGGTGTCCGTCAGCAGGCCGATCGGCGTGCCGGTGATCACGCCGGGCGTGTTGTAGTAGGCGCCGTTGCGTGGCTGCACGCCCGCTGCCGGATTGTCCGGATCGAAGTACCCGCCGCGCAGGCCGATCATGTCGTCGAAGCCTTCGTAGATGTCGCCGTTGAGGCCGCCGCGCCGGCTCTTGCGGGTGTAGAGCTGGCCGGTGATGTTGAAGCGCTCGGAGACGTCGAACTGACCACCGAGCGCAAGCTGCAGCACGCGGTTGTCGGAACGGTCGGGCGAGGTGAACACGGTCTCGGCGCGCTGCTCGTACAGCGACAGAGGGATCAGCCCATTGCCGATCAGCTCGTTGCTCGCGAACAGCGCGCTGGCGAACAGCGAGCCGCGATCCAGCCGCAGGTCGCCGCGGCCGAACAGCTGGTGCACGCGCGACGGCGAGTTGTCGCGCCAGCCGTCCTCGCGAAAGCCGGTGTAGGCCACGAAGCCGCCCAGCGTGTCGTCATTGCCACCGGCGCTCAGCTTGACCTGCCGGCGGCCCCAGGAACCGGCCAGCAGCTCACCCTCGACGCCGGGCGCGGTGAAGCCGTTCTTGCTGCGCACCGAGATCGCGCCGCCCAGGGTGTTCAACCCGAACAGCGGGTTGCTGCCGGGGAACAGGTCGAAGCGCTCGATCGCGTTGAGCGGGATCAGGTCCCAGTTCACCACGTCGCCGAAGGGCTCGTTCACCCGCACGCCGTCGAAGAACACCGACAGGCCCTGCGGCGTGCCGATCTGCGGGCTGGCGGTGAAACCGCGGTAGTTCACGTCCATCTGGAAGGGGTTGCCGGCGTAGTCGTTGACGCTCACCCCCTGCAGCTGGGTGTTCATGTAGTCGCCGATGTTCAGCGCCCGCGATTCCTTGATCTGCTCCTTGGTCGCGCTCTGGATGTTCGCGGGGATCTGGTCCTTCGTGACCGCCAGGCCCGGCATCGGCCCGACGTCGGTGGCGCGCTTGCCCGGTACCAGCACGGGGTTGAGCCGCACGGCGGCATCGGACGGGGCGGCTTCGGGCGCCGAGGCCGCGGCCGCGGGCGCCTGCTGGGCCAGCGTCGACAACGGCGAGGCCAGTGTCGCCAACGAAAGCACCGCGCGCTTCAGTGGCGTCAGGCGGTGCTTTCGGGCTCGGGATCGGACGCTCATGCGGGCGGGGGCGACAAGGGGAAAACGGCCTGCGTACAGGGCTCTGGAACGAGAGGCGTCGCATGCTAGGAGCGAGGCGCAGGCCGGCGATACGGGAGACGCTCCCGACTTGGCTCGGTGGAAATCCCGAGCGTTTTGCAGCGACTTTCGCGCGGGTTCGCGGGTCCTGTGCCAGACCGGATCACCTGCTCCAGACGGGCTCGAATAGGCAGCGCCTAAAATTGATCTAGGGCCGCACTAACCCTGTGAACGCCCCGTCCCTCCAACTTCGCTGGAACTCTCCATGTCTCTGTTTGCATCCGTCGAGCTCGCTCCGCGCGACCCGATCCTCGGCCTGAACGAGCAGTTCAACGCCGACCCGAACCCGGCCAAGGTCAACCTCGGTGTCGGCGTGTACTACGACGAGAACGGCAAGCTGCCGCTGCTGAAGTGCGTGGCCGCGGCCGAACACCAGATGCTCGAGGCGCCGAAGGCGCGCGGCTACCTGCCGATCGACGGCATCGCCGCCTATGACAAGGCGGTGCAGGGCCTGGTGTTCGGCGACGCCGCCACCGCCAGCGGTCGCATCGCCACCGTGCAGGGCCTGGGCGGCACCGGCGGCCTGAAGGTCGGAGCCGATTTCCTGAAGCGCCTGAACCCGAACGCGCAGGTGCTGATCAGCGACCCGAGCTGGGAGAACCACCGTGCGCTGTTCACCAACGCCGGCTTCACGGTCGGCACCTATCCCTATTACGACGCCGCGCAGCGCGGCATCGCGATCGACGGGTTGCTCGGCGCGCTGAACACCGCCGCCGCCGGCACGATCGTCGTGCTGCACGCCTGCTGCCACAACCCGACCGGCTACGACCTCTCCGCGGCGCAATGGGAGCAGGTGATCGCCGCGGTGAAGGCGCGCGGTCTGGTGCCCTTCCTCGACATGGCCTACCAGGGCTTCGGCCAGGGCATCGCGGAGGACGGCGCAGTGGTGCAGCAGTTCCTGGCCTCGGGCCTGGACTTCTTCGTCTCCACCAGCTTCAGCAAGAGCTTCTCGCTGTACGGCGAGCGCGTCGGTGCGCTGAGCGTGGTGTGCGCGAGCAAGGAAGAGGCCTCTCGCGTGTTGAGCCAGCTGAAGATCGTGATCCGCACCAACTACTCCAACCCGCCGACGCACGGCGCCTCGGTGGTCGCCACGGTGCTCACCACCCCGGCGCTGCGCGCGCAGTGGGAGCAAGAACTGGCCGGCATGCGCCAGCGCATCAAGGCCATGCGCGTTGCGCTGGTCGAGAAGCTGCAGGCCGCCGGCGTGAAGGGTGACCTGAGCTACATCACCACGCAGCAGGGCATGTTCAGCTACTCCGGGCTGAACGCGGCGCAGATGCAGCGCCTGCGCAGCGAGTTCGGCATCTACGGCGTCGACTCGGGCCGCATCTGCGTGGCGGCGCTGAACCAGCACAACCTCGACGCGGTGGCCAAGGCGATTGCCGCGGTGATCTGAGATGACCCCGCTCCGGTAGCGCGTTCCGGCGCGCTGCCTGTCCGAAAGCCGCGGCCTGTCGCGGCTTTTTTGTGCGCCTCGCAAGCTCGTTTGCAATTCTTTTCAAGCCGGCCGGCGCAACCGATGCACCGATCCGGGGTCTCATGCGTTAGACAGCAGACGCCGCGCCGCGGCCCGAGGTGACTACGTGATGCGCATGGACCCTACCCTGATCGCCCTCAGCCGCCGCCTGATGGCAGGCCTGTGCGCGGGCCTGCTGTTGGCCGGGCCCACGCTGGCCGAGACCGATCCGGCCGATCCCCCCGCGCGCGTGGGCAGCATCAGCGCGCTGCGCGGGCCGGTCGACAGCTCGCCCGAGGCGGGCGCGGCCTGGGATCCGGCCAAGCTCAACCAGCCCATCACCAGCGAGACCTCGCTGTGGGTGCCGCCCGGCAGCCAGGCCGAGGTGCGCATCGGCAGCAGTTCGGTGCGCCTGGACGGCAACACGCAGGCCGTGTTCTCGCAGCTCGACGACCACGGCATCGCGATCGACGTGGCCCAGGGCACCGTGCGGGCCCGGGTGCGCAGCCTGGCCACCGGCGACAGCTTCAGCTTCTCGGCCGACGGCGTGCGCGCCGAGGCTCAGGGCCCGGGCGATTACCGCGTCGGCTACGACCCCGACCGCCGCGCCTACACCGTGCGCGCGCTGTCCGGACGGCTGCGCGTGGTGACGCCGAACAACGCCTTCAACCTGGAATCGGGCCAGGAAAGCCTGGTCGAGAACGGCGGCAGCGAGTTGCAACTGCGCGCGATGGGCCAGCGCGACGACTTCGATGCGTGGGCCGAGGCACGCGACCGCGACCAGGACCGCCTGGCCTCCGCGCGCTATGTCTCGCCCGAGACCACCGGCATCGAGGCGCTCGACGAGCACGGCTACTGGACCACCGCGCCGGACTACGGCGCCGTCTGGTACCCGCGCGGCCTGCCCTACGGCTGGGCCCCCTACCGCTACGGGCACTGGGCCTACGTGCGGCCCTGGGGCTGGACCTGGGTCGACGACGCGCCCTGGGGCTTCGCGCCCTTCCACTATGGCCGCTGGGCGTTGATCGGCGGCAGCTGGGGCTGGGTGCCCGGCCCCATCGTGCCGCGCCCGGTGTATGCGCCGGCGCTGGTGGGCTACGTCGGCGCACATTCGGGCAATGTCAGCCTGAGCATCGGCTTCGGCAGCGGTGCGCCGGTCGGCTGGTTCCCGCTCGGCCCGCGCGAGTGGTACTACCCGCCCTACCGCTACTCGCCGCGCTACGTGCAGCAGATCAACGTCATCAACGTCGTCAACCCGCCGCCGCACGGCCCCGGGGAACGGCGCGCCACGCGGCCCACGCCGGTCGAGCGGCCGTCGTACCGCTATGCGCAGCGCCCAGACGCGGTCACCATGGTCAGCGAGGACCAGTTCCGCAACGCCCGGCCGATCGGCCGCGACCGCCTCGACCTGACGCCCGGCCAGATGGCCCGGTTGCAGCCGGTCGCGGCCAGCCTCAATCCGCCGGGACGTCCGGGCGGCGCGGTACCAGGTCCGGCTGGCCGGCCTGG
>NZ_AZND01000067.1:0-17084 GCF_000576205.1 Methylibium sp. T29
CAACGGGCGATCGCCGGCCGCCGGCGCCGCGACGGTCAGCGCCCGGTGCTCGACCACCCGGCCGTCGCGCAGCATCAGCATGTGGGTCGAGTACTCGTCCAGTTCGGCCAGGATGTGAGACGACACGAGCAAGGTCATGCCCTCCTCGCGCAAGCTGCGGAACAGCGCCGCCAGCCCGGCGCGCGCCTCCGGGTCCAGCCCCGAGGCGGGCTCGTCGAGGATCAGCAACTGCGGCCGGTGGATCAGCGCCTGCCCGATCGCCACACGCTGGCGCTGGCCGCGTGACAGCGCGCCACACAGGCGGTCGAGCAGGTCGGTGAGGCCCAGACGCTTGGCGACCGGCGGCACGGCAGCCGCGGCGGCCTCGGGCGTCGCGCCGTGCGCAAGCGCGGCATAGCTCAGGGTCTGGCGCACGCTCAGCGCCGTCGAGACGCCGAAGCTGTCGGCCAGGAAGCCGAGCTGACGGTGGCTCTCGCGGGGCTGCGCGATCACGTCGATGCCGGCAACGGCGATGCGCCCCGACAGCGGGGCCTCCAGTCCGGCGATGCAGCGCATCAGCGTGGTCTTGCCGGCGCCGTTGGGGCCCACCAGCGCGGTCACGCTGCCGCGCTCGATGCTGCAGCTCAGGCCGTGCAGCGCGCGCTGCGTTCCGTAATCGTGAACGAGGTCGGCGACCTCGACCAGCGCCGCGGCGCTCAGAGCACCACCTTGACCATCGGGTGCGTGCTCAGCGTGCGGTAGAGCTCGTCGAGCTGTTCGCGGCTGGTGGCCGTGACGGTGAGCGTCAGGCCGAGATAGTTGTTGCCCTTGCTGGGCCGGGCCTCGACGGTCTGCGCATCGAACCCGGGATCGAAGCGCAGCGCGATGTCGACCATCGCCTCGCGGAAGCCCTCGGCGTTGGACCCCATCACCTTGATCGGAAAGGCACTCGGGTACTCGATCAATGATTGCTCGGGAGGGATGGCCGTCATGGTCTGCTGCCGCTGCATCGGGCGGGCACGCCGCTGCGGCGCCCGCGATGGCCGGATTGTCCCGCACCCGCGAAATCCGCGCGGCCGCCGCGGCTCAGATCGACTGGGCGGGCTTGGCCCGCTGGTAGGCCTCGTAGAGCCGGGCGTACACCGGCCCAGGCTTGCCGCGCAACGCGCCGTGCCCGACCAGTTCGCCATCGAGCCGGGTGACCGCCAGCACTTCCTTCATCGCCGAACTCAGCAGCAGTTCGTCGGCCGAGAAGACCTCGCCCTCGCTGACCGGCCGCAGGCAGTAGCCGATGCCGCACTCCTCGCACAGCTCGGCCAGCAGGTCGACCCGCACGCCTTCGAGCAGCAGTTCGCTCTTCGGCGGGCCGATCAGTGCGCCTTCCTTCACCATCCACACGTTGGACGCCGCGGCCTCGGTCAGGAAGCCGTCGCGAAACAGGAGGGTCTCGACGGCGCCCTTGTCGGCCGACATCTGCCGCGCCAGCACGTTGCCGAGCAGCGAAATGCTCTTGATGTCGCCGCGCTCCCAGCGGAAGTCGCGCGCGCTGATGCAGGCCACGCCGGCATGGCGCTGCTCGGGCGTCGGCGGCTTCGCCGGACTGCACATCATGAAGACCGTGGGCTCGATGTCGGTCGGTATCGTGTGCTCGCGCAGCGCCACGCCGCGCGTGACCTGCAGGTACACGAGCTGGTCGGTCGCCCCGCTGTGCTCGTGCTGGGCCGCGACCAGCCGGCGCATGCGCGCCAGCCAGTCCTCGCGGGTCAGCGGCGCGGTGATGCGCACCTTGGCGAGGCTGCGCTCCAGGCGCGCCATGTGCTCGTCGAAGCGGAACAGCCGACGATCGTAGACGGGCAGGACCTCGTAGACGCCGTCGCCGAACATGAAGCCGCGGTCGAGCACGCTGACGCGAGCGTCCGCCAGGCGGGTGTAGTCGCCGTTCAGGTAGCACAGCGAGTCGGCGCTCGCCGCGGGGATGGCGCTGGGCAGCGGGTTCATGCCCGCAGCGTAGGCCCGTCGGCGGCAACGGGCAAGCAGCGTTTCACCCGGTACGAATCGACACCGGCATCACTGGATCCACAGCCGCAGCGAATCCCACGCGCGGCCCAGCAGCCCGGCGCTGTCGACGTTCTCCAGCACGGTCAAGGGCAGCTCGGCAACCGGCGCGCCATTGGCGGTGACCTTGATGCTGCCGACCACCTGCCCCTTGGCGAGCGGAGCCACCAGCGGATCGGTGCGCGAGATGTCGGTCTTGAGCTTGTCGCCGTCACCCTTGGGCACGCTGACGTAGACGGCCGCGGCACTACCGAGCTTGGCGGTGTTGGAGGAGCCTTCCAGATCGGCGGGCTGACGACGGCCTGGTTGGCGTCGAACAGCTTGACGGCGTCGAAGGCGGTATAGCCCCAGTTCAGCAGCTTCTGGCTCTCGTTGGCGCGCGACTCCATCGACGCAGCGCCGAGCACGACGCTGATCAGCCGGCGCGGACCGTTCGGGAAGTCGCGCTTGGCGGTGGTGATCATGCAGTAACCTGCGGCGTCGGTGAAGCCGGTCTTCAGGCCGTCGACGGTGGGGTCGCGGTAGAGCAGCAGGTTGCGGTTGGGCTGCTTGATCTTGTTGAAGGTGAACTCGCGCATCACCGAGTAGCGCAGGTACTCGGGGAAGTCCTGCACCAGCCGGGTCGCGATCACCGCCAGGTCGCGCGCGGTGCTGGTGTGCCCTGCCGCCGGCAGGCCCTCGGGGTTCTTGAAGGTGGTGGCCTTGAGGCCGAAGGCCTGCGCCTGGCGGTTCATCATCGCGACGAACTGCTCCAGAGACCCGCCCACGCCCTCGGCCAGCACCACGGTGGCGTCGTTGCCGCTCTGCACGATCTCGCCCTTGAGCAGATCATCGACCGTGACCTGGCTGTTGAGCGGCAGGAAGCTGCGCGAGGCACCGGTCATGCCGGTGCGCCAGGCGCGCTCCGACACCGGCAGCGTCTGCGTCAGCGTCAGCTTCTTGTCCTTCAGCGCCTGGAACACCAGGTAGGCGCTCATCAGCTTGGTCAGCGAGGCCGGCTCGATCGGGCTGTCCGGGTCCTTGGCTGCGAGCACCTGGTTGGTGGTGACGTCGAACAGCAGGTAGGAGCGCGCCGCGATCTCGGGCGGCTGCACGGCCTGGGCCTGGGCCGCCACGCCCGTGAGAGCGGTGGCGACGGCGAACAGAAGAACGAACAGTCTTTTCATCGGGGTCTCTGCAACGGGAAACGGGAGCGGGTGGCGCGCCGGTCAGGAGGACCAGCCGCGCACCACCAGCGACTTGAGCAGCGCGAGCTGCCCATGAAAGAAATGGCCGACGCCGGGAATCACCGTGACCGGCAGGCCCTGCGGGCGCGCCCAGTCGAAGGTGGCCGACAACGGCACCACGTCATCGGTCTCGCCGTGAACCACCAGCGTGTCGGCCTGGAGTTCCTCGGGAATGGCGGGCACCTGCTGCTTCTGCGTCGACGGGGCGATCAACGCCAGCCGCCGCGGCCGCGCGTCGCCGCTCAGGTGCGCCGCGGCACTGGCGGCCACGAAGCCGCCGAACGAGAAGCCGGCCAGCCACAGCGGCAAGGCCGGGTCACGTTGCGCCGCGATGACCGCCAGCGCGTCGTCGAGCTCGCCGCGGCCTTCGTCCCAGCTGCCGGCCGACGCGCCGACGCCCCGGAAGTTGAAGCGCACGCTGCGCGCGCCGAGTTGCAGGCCGGCACGCGCGACCGTCTGCACCACCTTGTTGTCCATCGTGCCGCCATGCAGCGGATGCGGGTGGCAGATCACCAGCACCGCCCGCGCCGGGCCGGCCGGCGCGTCGAGCGCGCACTCGATGTCGCCGGCGGGACCGCCAAGCGTCAGTCGCTGCGTCTGGACGTTCATCGCGAGAACGGACAACCGGCTGCCGGCACGTCGTCAGCGACCCACATCGGGCGGCAGCAGCAGGCGCTCGACGACCTGGCCGTGCTTCAGGTGGGATTCGACGATCTCGTCGATGTCGTGGGCATCGACATAGGTGTACCAGGTGCCCTCCGGATAGACCACCGCCACCGGCCCGCCGGCGCAGCGGTCCAGGCAACCGGCCTTGTTGACGCGGACCTTGCCCGCGCCCATCAGACCGGCCGCCTTCGCCTGCGACTTGCAACGCGCGAAGCCGGCCTCGGCGTCGTGGTCGGCGCAGGCCGCCTCGCCATCGCGCTTGTTGAGGCAGAAGAAGATGTGACGCTCGTAATAACTCATCGGGGAATTGTAGGTTTGAGGCTATTCGTCCCGGGCTGCGACACGACCGAGCAGGTAAGCGAGTGTCGCCCAGGGCCACAGCCAGCCGATCCATTGCGACAGGCCGTGGAAGCGGATGAAACGGCCCTGCTCCCACGATTGCAGGCTGGCCGCGTAGTAGGCGTCGCCGGGCGCGATGTTGACCAGCGCCACGCCGAAACTGATGACCAGCAGCGCCACGGCGGCCGATGCGCGCGCCGGCAGCCACGTCAGCCCCACGGCGACGACGGCCACCACACCGATCGCCGGCAGCACCGGCGGTGTCCACCAGGTCAGCGCGTGCTCGGGCCCGAAGTTCAACGCCGTCGACAGCGTGGTGGCCGCGATGCCCAGCAGCAGCGCCCCGGCCGGCAGCACCAGGCGGCGCGGACCGGGCCGCGTCAGCGCGTAGGCAAGCAGGCAGGGCGCCAGCAGGCCGGCTGCCACGCCCAACATCTCCGAGCCCCGGCGCCAGCGGTTCGCTGACGGTCGCGGTCGCGCCGAGCCAGCCGTCCCAGGCCGTGTCCTCCAGTCCTTCGGCGAGCAGGTCGCGCGCGCGGTCCAGCACATGGCCGAGTCCGAAGGGCAGCGGCGGCGGGAACAGCAGGCCGAACGGCCACAACAGCAGCAGCGTCAGGCCGGCGCCGCGGTCTCGCAGCAGCCAGCGCTCACGCCAGCGCTGCCAGTGGCCGAGCAGCCCGAGCGCGTGCAGCACCAGCATCAGCACCGCGCCGAGCGCCGCACCGGCGGTGTTCAGGCTCCAGTCGATGATCGACGGCACCCGCCTCGGCAACAGGTGCTGCAGGGTCTCGAGCACATAGCTCAGACCGCTGGACACCCCGACCGCGACGGCGAACGCCAGCCAGGCGCGGCCCCCGCCGCGCAGCAGTCCACCTGTCAGCAACGCCCCGAGCGGCACGTAGGCGAGCAGGTTGCTGACCAGGTCGAACTGCCCCACGCCACGCGGCTTGGGCACCGGCAGCAGCCACCAGCGAATGTCGGTCGCGGTCGGCCATTCCCAGCCGGTGAACGGGTGCAGGCTGGCGTAGACCATCAGGCAGGCGCAGGCCGCCGCCAGGGGCCAGGCCGAACTGCTGCGCTGCGGGGCCATGCGCCCGGCCGCCCTCAGAACGGCTTGACCACGACCAGCACGACGATCGCGGCGAACACCAGCACCGCAGCCTCGTTGAAGACGCGGAACCAGCGGTGGCTGCGGCGGTTGGCGTGCTGCTCGAAGTCGCGCAGCAGCCGCTTGCACACATGGTGGTAGCCGATGGCCGCGACCACCAGCAGGAGCTTCGCGTGCAGCCAGCCGTTGCCCGGCCCGCGGCCGATGCCATAGCCCAGCCACAGCCACAGGCCGAGCCCGAGCGCGGGGATCATCAGCAGCGAACTGAACCGGTGCAGCTTGTGCGCCATCAGCAGCAGGCGCTCGCGCTCGGCGTGGCTGTCGGCCGGCACCATGGCCAGGTTCACCAGCAGCCGCGGCAGGTAGAACAGGCCGGCGAACCAACTGGCGGCGAAGACGATGTGGAAGGCCTTGATCCAGAGCATCGAGGGATTATCGCGAGCACCGGCCAAGCATAAAAAAGCCCCGGCAAAGCCGGGGCTTGAAAGCCTGGCGCTGTCACACGGTCAGGCTCCTGCTCAGGGAGGTGAAGCAGGGAATGAACGCCTTGCGACGTATCATTCGACGAGAATTTTAGCAGCGCCCGGCCGGCGTTTTCCTGTCAGATGCGCTCTGCGCGCGGGCCGCTCTCGATCGACGCCACGCCCTTCCTTCGGCCTTGAGCCCCTCCACCCGGTCACGCCCGTGAGCTCCTACCCCCAACGCTTCCCCGCCACGCGCGCGCGCCGCCTGCGCCGAGACGACTTCACCCGTGCGCTGGTGCGCGAGCACGCCCTCACCGCGTCGGACCTGATCCTGCCGGTGTTCGTGCTCGACGGCAGCAACCAGGTGCACGACGTGGCCTCGATGCCCGGCGTGCAGCGCCTGAGTCTGGACCGGTTGCTGCCGCTGGCCGAGGCCTGTGTGCGCGAACGCATTCCGGTGATGGCGCTGTTCCCGGTGATCGACGCGGCGAAGAAGACCGAGGACGGCCGCGAAGCGATGAACCCCGAGGGCCTGGTGCCCACCGTCGTGCGTGAGCTCAAGCGCCGCTTCCCGGAGCTGGGCGTGCTGACCGATGTGGCGCTCGACCCCTTCACCACGCACGGCCAGGACGGCCTGCTGGACGCCACCGGCTACATCCTCAACGACGAGACGGTGGCCGTGCTGACGCAGCAGGCCCTGGTGCAAGCCGAGGCCGGCGTCGACATCGTCGCGCCGAGCGACATGATGGATGGCCGCATCGGCGCGATCCGCGACGCGCTGGAGGCCCGGGGCCTGATCCACACCCGCATCATGGCGTACAGCGCCAAGTATGCGAGCGCCTTCTACGGCCCGTTCCGCGACGCCGTCGGCTCGGCCGGCAACCTGGGCAAGAGCAACAAGAAGGTCTACCAGATGGATCCGGGCAACACCGACGAGGCGCTGCGCGAGGTGGCGATGGACCTCGCCGAAGGCGCCGACATGGTGATGGTCAAGCCCGGGATGCCCTATCTCGACATCGTGCGGCGTGTGAAGGAAGAGTTCCGCGTGCCCACCTTCGCCTACCAGGTGAGCGGCGAGTACGCGATGCTGAAGGCCGCCGCCGCCAACGGCTGGCTCGATGGCGAGGCGGTGATGATGGAGTCGCTGCTGGCCTTCAAGCGGGCCGGTGCCGACGGGGTGCTGAGCTACTTCGCGCTCGACGCCGCGCGGGCCCTGAACGCGCGGTGACGGCGCGATGCGGATCTTCCACGTCGGCACGGACCAGTTCACCGAGCTGAGCGAGCTGCCCGACACGCTGCCGACCGCAGGCTACCTCTGGATCGGCAGCGCTCGGCGGGAGTTCGAGGTCGGCATCCCGATGCTGCAGGGCGCGCTGCAGCGCTGGACCGGCGGCCAGCTGGTCGATCTGCATGTGGCCGACCTGCTCAACAACCAGCTGCCCTCGCACTTCGACTACACGTCGTGGTACGACGTGATGGTGTTCCGCCGCCTCGCGGCGGGCAGCGGCAGCAGCAGCCTGTTCCTCGACGAGCAGCAGGGCACGCTGGCCACCGCCAAGCGCGCGCTGGAGGCGATCGACACCAGCCCAGTCGGCTTCGCAATCTTCGACCGCGTGCTGATCAGCGTTCACCCGACCGACTGCCAGGTGCGCGACTTCTTCGCGAACCGCCTGTCTCTGGCCAGCCAGGGCAGCGACGCCCGCGCGGCCGGCGCGCGCATGCCGGCCAGCCCGGCCGACCTGATGCTGCGCATGGTCAACCACATGGTCGACAGCTACCTCGAGCTTCGACGGTTGCTGACGCGCCAGCTCGGTTACCTGCAGCAGGAGCTGTTCCGTCCGCGCAGTCATTTCAACGACTGGCAGGTGCTGCTCGATTCGCGCAACGCGCTGCATGCGCTGGAAGACATCTGCGAGGATCAGCGCAGCGCCATCTCCGAATGGATCGACGCGCTCGACGAATGGCCCGATGAGACCGAGCCCGCCGCGCAGCGCGAGCGCGAGCTGCTGCGCGTGCGCTCGCGCGACGTGCTCGAGCACATCGAACGCGTGCTGAGCCACGTTCGACGGCTGGAGAGCTCGGCCGAGAGCGCGGTGCAGATGCATTTCTCGGCGCAGAGCAACCGCACCAACGAGATCATGCGCACGCTGACCGTGCTGACGGCCGTGTTCATGCCGCTGAACCTGATCACCGGTTTCTTCGGCATGAACTTCGATTTCCTGCCGCTGGTGCACAGCAGCACCGGCATCTGGGTCACGACGGTGCTGATGGCCGCGCTGGCGGTCACGCTGGTCATCTATTTCCGCCGCAAGCGCTACCTCGAGCGCGGCCGCTGACAAGGACCGCGGCGCGGTCAACCGCTCGCCACGCGTCCGGCCCAGGCTTCGAAGGCCTGCAGCGACAGCGACGGGCTGATCGCCTCGCCCTGCAGCTCATCGCACCGCTCGCGCGCGAGGAAGGCCCGCTGCGCCTCGGTCTCGACGCCTTCGGCGATGACGGTGATGCCGAGGCTGCGGGCCATCTGGATGATGGCCCGCGCGATGGCCACCGAGCCGCGCGCCTCGGGCAGGTCGACAACGAAGGAGCGGTCGATCTTCATCTTGTCGATCGGCAGCGACTTGAGGTGCCCGAGCGAGGAGTAGCCGGTGCCGAAGTCGTCGACCGACAGGCGGATGCCCAGCGCCTTGAGCTGGGCCAGGCGGCCACTGACCTCGGGCAGCTCGTCCATCAGCATGCGCTCGGTCAGCTCCAGCTCGAGCAGGCGGCCGGGCAGCCCGGCGCCCGCCAGCGCCTGCGCGACCGTCGAGACAAAGTCGGGCGCCTGGAACTGCACGGCCGACAGGTTCACGGCCACCGGCACAGCGCACAGGCCGTCGTCATGCCAGCGGCGCGCCGCACGCGCCGCCTCGTGCAGCACCCAGGTGCCGATCGGCAGCATCAGGCGCTGCTGCTCGGCCAGCGGGATGAACTGGTCGGGCAACAGCAGCCCGCGCTCGGGGTGCTGCCAGCGGATCAGCGCCTCGGCGCCGACCAGCACGCCATCGCCGGCCCGCACCTGCGGCTGGAAGTGCAGCACGAACTCGCCACGCTCCAGCGCCTGCGCGAGCTCGCCCTCCAGCACCAGCGCCGCGTAGGCGTTGCTGGCGAGCGTCGGATCGAAGAACTGGTAGGTGGCCCGCCCGCGCGCCTTGGCGCGGTACATCGCGGTGTCGGCATGCTTGATCAGCTCGGCCGGCGTGATGCCGTCGCCGGGGAACATCGCGATGCCGATCGACGGCGTGACCGAGATCGAGCGCCCCGCCTCGGCGTCCAGCGGCACCTCGATCGCCGCAAGCAGCTTGCGGGCGACGTCGGCCACGTCCTCCAGGCGCGGCCCGCCGCCGATCAGCACCATGAACTCGTCACCGCCGAAGCGCGCCACCACATCGCTGGCGCGCAGCACGGCGCCGATCCGTTGGGCCACGGTCTTCAGCAGCTCGTCGCCCGCCAGGTGGCCGAGCGAATCGTTGACGCGCTTGAAGTGGTCAAGGTCGATGAACAGCAGCGCCAGCGCCTCGCGCGACGCGGCGGCCCGTGCCATCAGCTGGTCGATCTCGGCCATGAAGGCCAGGCGGTTCGGCAGCCCGGTCAGTGCGTCGTGGTGCGCAAGGTGATGTATGTGCGCCTGCGCGGCATGGCGGTCGCGGATGTCGCGCACGATGGTCATGCGCAGCCGTTCGTCGCCTCGCATCATGGTGCGGACGATGAACTCCACCGGGATGCGCCGGCCCGACTTGTCGATCAGCGCGCTCTCGTAGGTCGTCTCCTGGCCCGAACTCATCACCGCGGCCACCTTGCTCACCTGGTCGGGTGCGACGAAGTCGAGCGTGCGGCGCCCCATCAGCTCGTCGAGCCCGTAGCCCACCAGCATGCCGATCGGGGCGTTGGCATCGGTGATGACCCCGTCCTTGTGGAAGACGATGCCCTCAGCGCTGGCCTGCATGAACTTGCCCAGCCGTTCCTCCGATTCGCGCACTGCCTGCTCGGCGAGCCGGTGGCGGGAGATGTCCGAGATCAGCACGAAGAAGGCGATCAACCGACCATCGGTGGCGAGCTGCGGCAACAGGTGCACCTCGACCCACTGCGTGCGGCCATCGGCGCGCACCAGCTGCCGCTCGTAGGCCACGGCACGCTGTTCGATCAGCACGGTGTCGAGCTGCGGCCGGATCCGCCGCAGGGCGGCCTCGCCGATCACCTCGGCGATCGGCAGGCCCAGGATGGACTGCTCGTCCCGCCCGAAGGTCAGCGCATACGGCCGGTTCGCGAACAGGCAGCGCTGTTCCCGCGCGTCGTAGCAGGCGATCAGCGCCGGCACGCTGTCGGCAAGCAACCGGAGCTGCTCGGCCTGGACGCTGGCCACCCGCTCGGCCTGCCGCGTTGCCGAGACGTCGTGCAGGACGCAGACCCAGCACCCTCGCGACGGCCGCCATTGCGCGACGCAATCGACCCAGACCTCGCGCTGTATCCCGTCGTGCTCCCCCGGACTGCACAGGTGCAGCGGCAGCGACAGGTGCTCGCCCTGCGCCAACGCGCCGAGCAGCGTGGCACGGTCCGGGTCGGTCAGCAGCTGCTGCCAGCCCGCGCCCCGTGCGGCCTCGGCGCCCAGGCCCATGAGCCGGCAGAAGGCCGCATTGGCATGCGATGCCCGACCGTCGCGCGCGAGCAGCAGCACCGCGCTCGGCAGATCGTCCCAGGAGCACGGGTCCTCGGTGAGCCTTGGCACAACGGCGCCCATGGCCGAGGGTAGGCGCGCCGGAGCAGCCGGTCGATTCGGCCGAACCCTGCGGCAGCCTGTGCCGGCGTCAGGTGCGCGCGTTGCGCATCACCTCGCGCGCAAGACAGAGGTCGTCCCAGGCCTTCGCCTTGTCGGCCGGGTTGCGCAGCAGGTAGGCGGGGTGATAGGTCACGATGGCGGGCACCCCCTGGTACTGGTGGATCCGGCCCCGCAGGCGGCCGATCGGTTCACCGGTCTGCAGCAGCGATTGCACCGCGAAGCGGCCCATCGCGAGAATCAGCCGCGGCTGCAGCAGCGCCACCTGGCGGGCCAGGTAGGGCTCGCACTGCGCCACTTCCTCGGGCTGCGGATTGCGGTTCATCGGCGGCCTGCACTTCAGCACGTTGGCGATGTAGACCTGCTGCGCCGGCTGCAGTCCCTCGCCTTCGGCCCGGCGCGTCAGGCCCAGGGCCTGCAGCATGTGGTCGAGCAACTGCCCGGCCTTGCCGACGAAGGGCTCGCCCAGGCGGTCTTCCTGTTCGCCCGGCGCCTCGCCGACGACCATCCAGTGCGCCTGCGTGTGCCCGACGCCGAACACCGTGTTCGTGCGACCGCGGCACAGCCCGCAGGCGGTGCAACCGGCGACGGCGGCACGCAGGGTCGGCCAGTCCATCGCCTCGACATCTTCGGGGCGGGCACCGCGTGCGACGGCGACCCGCGGTACCACCGGGGCGGGCGAGGCGGCGGCGACCGGGCTGACCGCTGCCTCGACCTTCGCATCGATCACGGGCGAAGCCGCAGCCGCAGGCGCTTGCCACACACGGATGCCCATCTCCGCCAGCATTGCGGCCTGTCGTTCATCCCAGACCATGCACCGCCTCTGGAATCTGCAGGCTCATCACCACCGCGTCCTCGCGCGCCCGCCCGCGGGCCGGGTAGTAGCCACGGCGCAGGCCGACATTGCGGAAGCCGTAGCGCTCGTACAGGCCGCGTGCGTTCAGGTTGGAAATGCGCACCTCGAGCCAGAGCTGCGAGGCGCGGTGCGCCCGGGCGATCGAGCGCAGGGCATCGAGCATGTAGCGCGCATGGCCACGCCGCTGGAGGGCCGGCGCGACGCTGAGGTTGAGCAGGTGCACTTCGTCGACGCCGAACATCGCGACGAAGTAGCCGACCACGCCGTCCTGCGGCGTGCGCAGCACCTCGGCCGGGTAGCCGGCCCGCAGCGAATCGAGGAAGTTGCCGCGCGTCCAGGGAAAGTCGTAGATCGCCTGCTCGATCACCATCACCTCGTCGAAGTCGTTCTCCGTCAGCATGCTCAGGCTGCGCGGCGGCGGCTGCAGCACGGCGTTCACGACGGCACCCCGCTGCCCGCCGCCTGCACGTCGCGCTGCGCCATCCGCTCGGCAGTGGTCTGCGCCACCCGGTCGCGCACGTAGAGCGGCAATGCGCCATCAGCGTCGACCTGTTCGCCGCGCGCCCACGCCACACGGGCCAGTACCAGCAGGGCCGCCGCCCGCGGGGCGCTGTCGGGCCAGCAGGCACCGCGCAGGCCCGACCAGGCCTCGGCATGCGCAATCAGCGAGCTGCCGGCGACCTGCACCTGCGGCGTCTCGCCGGCAATGCGTGCGGCCAGCGCGGCCGGCGCATGCAGGGCCGGGGCTTCGAGCACAGTCCAGCCCGTTGCGCTGCGGCGGTAGCGCGCAGCATAGGCCTCGCCCATGCGGGCGTCGACCGCCACCCACAGATCGTCGGCGGCGCCCTGATGGTGGGCGTCTTCGGCCACCGCCATCAAGGTATCGAGCATCAACACCGGTCGGTCCGCGCCGAAGGCCAGTCCCTGTGTCACCGCGCAGGCCGCGCGCACGCCAGTGAAGGCGCCCGGACCGCGTCCGCAGCCGATGGCGTCGAGTTCGCGCAGGCCCAGTCCGGCATCGGCCAGCAGCGCCATCAGGGCCGGCAGCAGGCTGGCCGAGGCGAGCGCGCCGCCGGGCAGCGCGCGCACCCAGGTCTGCTCGCCCCGGCACAGGCCGAGGTGCATCGTTTCGGTGGCGGTATCGAGCACCAGCAGGCGCGGCGTCATGAGCGGGCTCCGCGGGAACGATCGAAAGGAGAGGGCACCGACGGGCCGACGCGCGGCGCGGCCGCGTTGACCTCGTCGACTCCGGTGGTCCGCGGACCAGGCTGCGGGCCGACTCGGGAGTCCATGCCTCAGTGTAGCGGCGGCCTCGGGCCCGGCCACGTCGCCGGCAAGCCGCCCGCTACCATCGCAGCATGATCCGAAGCCCGAATCTCCTGTGGCGCTGCGTCGTGGGGGTGTCGGCCCTGGTCGGCGGCACGGCGATGGCAGCGCCGAACGCCCTGCCCCCGGACGACCTGCCGGCCGCCGTGCAGACCGCGCTGAAGCGAGCGCAGTTGCCCGCCGATGCGCTGGTCGCGTACATCATCGAGCTCGGGCCGCCAGGCCCGCCCAGCGGGCTGCCGCGACTGACGCACCGCGCCCAACAGCCGGTCAACCCGGCCTCGCTGATGAAGCTTTACACGACCGGCGTGGCGCTGGAGCTGCTGGGGCCGGCGTGGACCTGGCCCACGCCGGTGCTGACCACCGGACAGGTGGTGGACGGCGTGCTGCAGGGCGACCTGATCCTCCAGGGCCGCGGGGACCCGACGCTGGTGATCGAACGGCTGTGGCTGCTGCTGCGCGAAGTGCGGCAACGCGGCATCCACGAGATCCTCGGCGACATCGTGCTCGACGGAAGTGCCTTCATGTTGAACGGCGCCGACGCCGGCGATCCGGCCGACTTCGACGGCGAACGTTTCCGGCCCTACAACGTGCGGCCCGATGCGCTGCTGCTGAACCACAAGTCGGTCACGCTGCGCTTCGTTCCCGAGCCGTCGCGCGGCGTGGCCCGCGTCAGCACCGACGTCAACCTGGCCGGCGTGCAGATCGACAGCGCGGTGCCCATGGTGTCCGGCCCCTGCGGCGACTGGCGCGGCAGCCTGAAGCCGGCCTTCGACGACCCGGGACGCATCCGGTTGACCGGCCTCTACCCTGTGAGCTGCGGCGAGAAGACCTGGCCTGTCGCCTACGCCGAGCCGGGCAGCTACAACGTGCGGCTGATCGCCGAAGCCTGGCATGAGGTCGGCGGGCAGCTGGCCGGCAGCGTGCGCAACGGCCCCGCGCCCGTCGCGGCACAGCCGCTGTTCGAGGCCACGTCACCGCCGCTGGCGGCGGTGGTGCGAGACATCAACAAGTTCAGCAACAACGTGATGGCGCAGCAGCTGTTCCTGAGCCTCGGACTGATCCCCGCCGGCACGCTGCCGCTGCCGGCTTCGACGACCACGGTCGCGACGGGGGAGGTGTCGACGCCACAAACGCCCGCAGGCAACACGGCCGATGCCGCGCGCGAGATGGTGCGCGCTCAGGTGCGCAGCCGTGCCGGCTGCACAGACGGCGAGTTCTCGATCGACAACGGCTCGGGCCTGTCGCGCCAGTCCCGCAGCAGCGCCCGTTGCCTGGGCGCCTGGCTGCAGGCGCTGTGGGCCAGCCCGGTGATGCCCGAGCTGATGAGTTCGCTGCCGCTGACCGGGATCGACGGCACGGCGCGCCGGCCGGGCCGCAACTGGGGCGCCGCGCTCGGCCGCGCCCACCTGAAGACCGGTTCGCTGCGCGATGCGATGGGCCTGGCCGGCTACGTGCTCGGGCAGTCGGGGCGGCGCTACGCCTTCGTCGCCATCGTCAACCATCCCAGCGCCGGCGCGGCGCGGCCGGTGCTCGACGCGCTGGTGCAATGGGCGGCCGAGGACAACGGGCGCTGAGCGCCACCCCGGCGCGGCCGTGGCGGCGCTCAGCGCCAGCCGACGGCGCTCATGCGGTCGAGCACGTAGTTCGCGAGGAGCTGGTGGCCGTAGGGCGTGGGGTGCACGCCGTCGGCGAACTGGTAGTGCGACACGTCGCCGGCGATCAAGGTCGTCTCGCTGCAGCCCAGCGAACCGAGCACGAAGCCGTTGAGCGCCGTCGCCGCCAGATCGCAGGCCGGTGTCGTGACGTTGGTGACGCCGAAGGTGCCCGGGTTGGCGACCTGCTCGCGACCCCGTGAGTAGGCGTCGACCAGCAGCACGCCCGACGCGTCGTTCAGCCGTTGGCGAGCGACACGTTGAAGGCGATCGACATCTGCGCAATCAATCCCTGGGTCGGGGCGGCCAGCGAGTACGCGAACGGCGTCTGGCTCACGTCGGGCAGGTTGACGACCACCACGTGGCGCGCGCCGTTGCCGACCAGCTGCGACCGCACGTAAGCCGCCAGTTCGCCGCCGGCCGTGGCCATCGCGACCACGGCATCGGTCGGCGTGATCTGCGCCGCACCGACCGCCGCGAGGTTCATGAACACGTCATTGCCGCCGGCCAGCACCAAGACCAGTTCGCCGCCGCTGAAGCGCCCTCCGACCTTGGCGAGGTGGCGCGCCACCTGGGTGGCCACCGGCACGGTGAGCTGCCCGTACTGCCCGTCCGGGCTGCCGAGCAGCAGCAAGGCCTTGTTGTTCGGTCCGATCGGGTTGGTGACCCGCGCACCGCCCTGCGCATAACCGAAGCAGGCGTCCTGGAAGCTGCTGGCCTGGGCCAGACTGGCGACCGCGCCCGATGACTCCAGACCGATCTCCGCCGCGCAGGGTGGCGTCAGGCCGCGGTCCTTGGCGACCAGCTCCACCCAGATATCCCCATCGTTGACGGTGAACTTGCCGCCACCGAGCGCCGCCATGCCGGCGGTGCGGTAGGTGCCGACATCGCTGAGGCTGTCGCCGAACGTGACCACGCTCGAATAACTCGGTGCATCGTCGCCGCCGCCGCCGCATGCCACGAGCAGCAGCGGCAGCAGCCAGGCTCCCGCACGGATTCGCAAGCTTCTCATCACAGCCTCCCCGCGGACGCCGTGCGCCCGTTCGCCAGAAATAGAACGACCGTTCTATTTGACGGCAGACTGTAAGTGCAGGCGATGTCGGGCCCCAGCGGAGAAACCCGGCCGTGGCAGGCGACCGGGCCCCACCGGCCTCGGGATGGACGGATCAGAACGGGTTGTTCACCGCCCGATCGATCGCGAGGCTGCCAATGATGGACTGGCCGTTGGCGCCCAGGTGGCGATCGTCGGCCCACAGGTAATTGGATACCGTGGCGCCGGTCACCAGCGTGCCGGGCACGGACGGCACGGTGGTCGTGCCGGCCGTGGGTGCGGTGCAGGAGATCGCCGTCGGCGTGCTGCAGGCCGCGGCCGAGACGCTGACGTAGCCGTAGTTGCTGGGGTTGTTGACCAGCAGGTTGATCTGCGCGTCGGCCTGCACGAGACCGATCAACCGACCGTCGTTGAGCAGCGTGGCGCGCATGCCGGCGTTGAAGCGCTTGGTCATGTCGGTCAGCAGCGTGGAACGCTCGCCGCTGATGAGGTCCTGGGCCACGCCGAAGGGAGTGCTGCCCTGGAACGGCAGTGTCGTCACCAGCACCCGGGCCCCCTCCTGAGCCAGCGCATTGATGTTGCGCCCCAGGGTTTCGCCCGCGGCCTCGGCGAGCGCGATCACTTCCGCGCCGGTCTTGGTCGGGTACTGCGCGTAGGCGTCGAGGATGTCCTGCTGGCCGATCATCACCGTCGCCAGATCGGTGGACCGGAAGCCTCCCGCATCGGCGCGGGCCAGCGCCACCTGCGCTGACAGATCGGCCACTGCCGCACCGACCTGCGCGTAGATCTTGCCCCGCGGCGTCGTCTCCGTGAAGGTATTGCATTCGGCAAAGCCGATGCCGTAATGGAAGCCCAGGGCCTGCACCCAGATCGGGTAGCTGTTGCAGTCGAGCGCGCCGGTGGCCGCCCCGGTCGAGTCCACGGCCTGGGCATTCACCGAGAACTTCGCCCCGGCCGCTGCGGTGACCGTGCCGCCATTGACGTCGGTCAGGTTGCCGCCGGCGACGACGCTGGATGAATCCCCGAACACGATCAGACGCTGCGGCGAGAAGTTGCTGACGCGATCACCCCCGCCGCACGCGGACAGCACGGCGCCCAGGCCGACCAGCATCGACACCCGCAGCGCGCGCGACAGTCCGCGTACGCAAGCTTTCCCAACAGTCATGCTCACTCCAACTCCACAGGCCAGGGGGTGAGGGTCGGCGCGCTCAGGGCGCGGCCGCGCGTTGCAGGCGGTCCCGGACGCCCTCCCAGGCGGGACCGGCGGGCGGCTCTTCGACCCAGATCAACTGCACGCCCTCGTCGTCGAGTTCGCGCAGCACGGAAAACAACTCGTGCGCCGCCGCTGCCGGATCGTCCGGCATCCGCCGCGCCGTGAGGCGCGATGGCGGTGACACGCTGCGCGAATATACCGCCAGCCTGCTGCCACCCCGCTTCGGCAGGGCATCGGTCGGCAGCACCTCGAGCGCCGTGCGCAGCGCGGTGGCCGGCATCAGGCGCAGCGTAGCGCGCGGGCGTAGTGCGAGGCCAGCGTGCCGGGCGCGCGCGG